>JAQVOQ010000107.1 GCA_028702545.1 Clostridia bacterium | reverse complement strand
TCAATGAATCCTTCTTTAAGAGATGCAATTGCTAAGGCAAAAGCTAATAATATGCCAAACGACAACATTGATCGTTCAATTAAAAAAGCGATAGGCGATAGCAGTTCTGAAAACTATGAAGATATTATTTATGAGGGCTATGGAGCAGGCGGAAGTGCCGTTATTGTAGAAACTCTAACAGATAATAAAAATCGTACAGCGGGAGAAGTTAGGCATATTTTTGACAAATCGGGTGGAAGTTTAGGAACTAGTGGTTCTGTTAGTTTTATGTTTGATAGAAAAGGCATAATAGCGATAGAAAAAAGCGATAATTTTAGCGAAGACCAATTATTTGAGTGGATATTAGAAGCCGAAGCAGACGATATGATAACGAGCGAAGAAGGATATGAGGTATTTACCTCAACTGCTAACTTTTCAAAGGTTAAAAACGTTTTATCAGATAAAAACATTGAATTTGCAAGTGCAGAAGTTGAATTTGTCCCTCAAAGTTACATAACACTAGACGAAAACAAATTGGCAAGTTTTCAAAAGATGTTAGATAAGTTTGACGACAATGATGATGTTCAAAATGTTTATCACAATGTAGAAAATGTTGAATAATTGAAATTTTTAATTTAAAGGAGTGTAAAAACTCCTTTTTATTTGGCTATTGGTTTGACAAAGGTTTTAGTTTTGTTGTAAAATGAATTTATAGAACATATAAGCGAAAAAAGGATGTGCAACTTTGATAGTTTTAGGAATAGACCCGGGACTTGCTACCGTTGGTTTTGGCGTTATAAAAAAACAAGGCAATAATATGGAAGCACTTGACTACGGCGTTATTAAAACACCAGCAGGCGAGGCTATGCCAGTTAGACTTGCTATGATTTATGATGCTATTAGTCATTTAATTATTAAATATAAGCCAGATGCCGTTGCCGTTGAGGAATTGTTTTTTAACAACAATGCAAAGTCGGCAATCAATGTGGCTCAAGCAAGAGGCGTTAGCGTGCTAGCAGCAGTTAGGGAGTGCGGCAATATTTTTGAATATACTCCACTTCAAATTAAGCAAGCGTTGACAGGCTACGGCAGGGCAGAAAAAGCACAAATTCAATTTATGGTAAAAAATATATTAAAACTAAAAGTCACACCGTCACCAGTAGATGCAGCAGACGCACTAGCAGCGGCGATTACTCACACTCAAACTAATCAAGTATTATCTAAAACATCAATGTAAAAAGAGGTAAAAATATGTATTCATTCATTAAAGGTGCAATTGTAGAAAAACAAGAAAATATGCTTATTATTGAAAATAATGGCATAGGTTTTGAGCTAATTGTGTCAAATAACACGCTAGACAATGTTGGTCCTATTGGTCAACAAGTAAAAATTCATACTTACTATTATGTGAGGGAAGACCAAGCCGTTTTATTTGGTTTTGGTAGTATTGAAGAAAAACATATGTTTTTAAAACTTATAAAAGTAAATGGTGTAGGTCCTAAAATGGCGGTTACAATTTTGTCTGGAGTTACTATTAGCGACCTTGCAATTAGCATAATAACAGGCGATACAGCACTTTTAAACAAAATTAAAGGTGTTGGCAAAAAAACTGCTGAGCGAATTATACTAGAATTAAAGGAAAAAGTTGAAGGTTTTGACAATATTAGTGGACTTACTGGTTTTGGCGGTGCATTAGAAAATAATTCAGCCGAAAGCGATGCTTGTTTTGCACTTGCTACCTTAGGTATTCAAAAAGCTGAAGCACTAAAACTTATACGAAAAGTGGCTCAACCCGCTGATACAGCAGAACAATTGATAGAAAAAGCCTTAAAAAGTTTTAGCAGATAGGAGATACTATGGAATTAGATGTAGAAAACAGATTTATCACAAGCACAAAGCTTGAAGATGATTATGAGGTTGAAAATAAATTAAGACCTACTAATATGGAAGAATATGTTGGGCAGAAAAAAATTAAAGAAAGCCTAAATATTTACATTCAAGCGGCAAAAAATCGTGGCGAAGCACTTGACCATGTGCTTTTGTATGGACCACCGGGGCTAGGCAAAACTACTTTAAGCCACATTATAGCAAACGAATTAGGTGTACAAATTAAAATAACTAGCGGTCCAGCGATTGAAAGTGCTGCCGACCTTGCTGCAATACTTACTAATATGGGCGAAAAAGAAGTGTTATTTATTGACGAAATTCACAGATTAAATCGTGCAGTTGAAGAGATTTTGTATCCAGCAATGGAGGACTATGCACTTGATTTTGTTGTAGGAAAAGGGCCTTCTGCTAGAAGTATGAGACTTAAAATTCAACCTTTTACTTTAATTGGAGCAACTACAAAAGCTGGTAGATTAACGAGTCCCTTAAGAGATAGATTTGGCGTAATTGGAAGACTAGAAACTTATAGTTCGCAGGAGTTAAGCATAATTGTAAGAAGAAGTGCTAAAATTTTAGGCGTTACAATTGATGAAAATGCCGTAGAAGAAATAGCCCTTAGAAGCAGAGGCACGCCTAGGGTTACAAACCGCATTTTAAAGCGTGTTCGCGACTATGCCGAGG
The DNA here is from genome assembly GCA_028702545.1 of Clostridia bacterium. GTDB lineage: Bacteria > Bacillota > Clostridia > Christensenellales > UBA1242 > STF1-184. The sequence goes on along the minus strand of JAQVOQ010000107.1, from coordinate 274 downwards.
TTAAGGGCGAGGGAATAATCACAAAGGAAATGGCAGATAAAGCGCTTACTATGATGGAAATTGATAAAATAGGTTTAGACTTTGTTGATAGGCGAATATTAAACACGATTATAGATAAATTTAATGGAGGACCTGTAGGGCTTGATACACTCGCAGCATCAACGGGCGAGGAAGCTATAACTATTGAAGATGTTTACGAGCCATATTTATTGCAACTAGGTTTTATTGCAAGGACGCCAAGGGGCAGAATTGCACTAACTAGTGCATATAGACA
>JAQVOQ010000106.1 GCA_028702545.1 Clostridia bacterium | reverse complement strand
AAATTAAACGATTTAAACATTATCGCTTCTTATGAGACAAATTATCCAGGTAACGAAGTTTATGCTGATAATATAAGCTTACAAAATCATGGGATTGAACTACAAGAAGATGTTAAAAATTTATTTGTTATTACAGTCGATACAGATTTTCAAATACATGACTCTTCAACTCACGCCATAAATTTTGAGTCACTGTTTACTGATCCTAATGCAATAACTCAATCAATCTTTATTACAAGCTCTTTAACAAATCCAGAATGGATTGAATTAAAAGCAAGTAATTTGGAGCAACTTAATAACCTAGCAATTTCAGCAAGTGCTCCACTATATTGTTATTTGTGTCAAGACGATATGACATTGCCATTTTATTTATATTACAGCTCGATAATAATTTCTAATTACTCAATGGCAAAGGATGTATTTGGTAATTATATACAAACTGCTGATGATAATTATTTTATTCTCGCATTATATTTAACAAATTCATATATACCATCGGAATCAACTCTACAAGCCGATTTTAATAATTAGACGACATATGGGCAGTATTTTTTAGTAATTTTTAAGCGATATTTGTTCTATATCAATTAATTAAAGGCGGTAATTTATTATCAAAAGAATCTTTGCTTTATTGTTTGTAATTATGTTAACTAGTAGCATTTTGACTGCTTGTTCAAGTAGCTGTTTAGAATATAAAAGTTTTATTGTCGGTATTGATATCAATAAAGTTGATGATAAAAAAGATATTAGAATAATATCAAATTTTGAGCAGTTTCAGGGATATCAATCTGAAGAACGAACACAAGATTATGTTAATGAACAAGTGTTGCTTGCTCATTTAAAATATAATGAAGCATACTTTGAAAATAAAGATTTGATTATTGTTCTTCATACTAGTTCTTCTAGTTACACATACAAGCCTAAACATATTGAAATAAACAACGGAAATATAAATATTGTTATTAAAAGTAACAGACCGAGCATTGTTAATATGGATATTATTGTATGGTTAATTTATATAGAATTAGAAAAATTAGCAGAGGAATTTAATTCAATAACTTATCAAATTATAAAATAAATACAGGTTTTTAGTCAAAAAAAACAAAACAAGATTACATCAAAACTCAAGATAGCAAGACTCTTCAAACAGTCTTGCTATTTTAATTTTAGATCAAGTATTATTTAGTTTTAGTGTGGTTAATATAAATCTTTTTAAAAAGATTGACTATTAAAACACAAAATGTTATTATATATAGTATTCAAAATAGGAAAGATATGGAAAAATATTTTAGCAAACAATTTAATTATAATGACATTAAAGCAGTAATTATCGATTTTGATGAAACACTCTATTTTTCTAATAACATTAGAGATTATTATATAAATTTCATTCAAAAGTCTATTATGATTTTGGGCAATTATACAAAAGAGAAAGCAAACGAAATCATGTTGGAATATGGCTTTACTAAAGAAAATAAGAAATCTCCTTCTTTTGGTAAAACTTGTAGTAAGTTTGGAATTAGTAAAAATAGTTGGGATAATTATCGTGTAGATAATTTTTTTGCGTTTGATTATGAAAAGGCTCAGACAGTTAGTGCTCAAACATTAGAAAATATGTCACGATATTTTCCGCTATATTTGGTTTCTAATGAAGTAGATAAAAATATTAAAATCAAAGCAAAAAAGTTAAACATTGACTTATCTGTATTTACTAAAATTCTTGCACCATCAGTAACTACTCTACTTACTCATCCTTCTAAAAAGGAAGTGTATGCTAACATCGCAAAAGAGCTTAATATTTTGCCAAGTAATATGCTTGTAATAGGTGATAGACTAAAAGTAGATGTGGAACCACTTTTAGAATTAGGTGGGTCTGGAATTATAGTAAAACATCCTGATGAGTTTAAGATAATATTAAACGAAATGAATAAATTTCTTTTAGTTTAATAACCTTTTGCAAAAGTATTTTTCAATTGTTGCAACAATAACATAAAAAGGAAAAAAATAAATTATGTATAATTTAAATAATATTCAACTAGTTGTTTTAATGGGCGGAAAAGGCTCAAAACTTGCTCCACTAAATTATTCTTTACCCGAAGGAATGCTTAGTGTTAATCAGAAGCCAGCAATTTTTAATGTTATTTCACCTTTAGTAGATAAAGGATTAAAAAACATTACTTTTGTTGCGAGTCCAAGCAACTATGATATTCTTAAAAACTTTGCAGATAAAGCTTATAGTAAGTTAAAAATAAATGTTGTAATCCAAGACAATCCTCTAGGACCACTTCATGCTTTTCAAATGTCCAAAGACTTTATTGAAAAGCCAACATTACTTTTACTAGGAGACACACTTTGCGATATTAATATGGATTTTTCTCAAGACTTTTTAGGTTATAAAACCATCACAGATGATTTACATAGTAGATGGTGTTTTATCGAAACTGATAGCAATGAAAAAGTATTACAATTAATAGATAAACCTGAGTTTAAACCAAGTACCGATAAAGTATTAATAGGGTTATATTTTTTTAAAAACTTTGAGCTATTAAAGTTGCTGTTAAATAAACAATACGAAAAAAAACAATATGAATTTCAATTAAGTAGCCTGATTGAACCATATTGTAATGAAGTTCCTATGCTAGGAAAACCGATAGAAAGCTGGTTCGATACAGGAACATTGCGAGACTACAATAATACCTTCAGTTTACATATTAATGGAAGAAGTATGAACTCTTTTAAATTAAATGAATTTGGAGTAATAGAAAAAAGTAGTGAAAACGGAAAGTTAAAATCTGAAATAGAATGGTTGATGCAAATTGAAAAAATGCCTCTTAAT
>JAQVOQ010000105.1 GCA_028702545.1 Clostridia bacterium | reverse complement strand
CCCTCAATACGCCTTGTCCCAAACGGAACAAAAACGCGACTGCCAACTTGCACTTTTAAGTGAGAGGGCAAATTATAATCAAAAATTTTGTCTACTTCGCTTGCTTTCACATCAACAATTACTTCTGCTATCATAATTTACCTCCTTTAAAGTAAAATAATTCTACTGCCACTAGAGGTAATAGAATTATTTTTTGTTAGTCTTCGTCTACTACTAGTTTACCTTGCATAACCTCGTTTGCTGCCTCGGTAATCTCTTTCATTTTAGGGTCATAATCTTCTCTTATGTTCCTCTTTTGAATTTGTTTTGCCCTTTTGGCAACTAATGCTGTAAGCTTATATTTATTGCCTACCATTTCGCTCATTTTGTCAATAGCTGGTTCTATCATAAAATTCTAATCTCCTTATATATTTAATTGTTGATTGATAATTTTTTTAATAACCTCTGGATTTGCTTTTCCTCTTGTCGCTTTCATAACTTGTCCCATAAAGAAAGTTATTGCTTTTTTGTTGCCTTTTTTAAAATCTTGTACTGCTTGAGGATTCGCTTCAATAATGTCAGTAACAGTTTTTAAAAGTTCTGATTCATCGCTAACTTGCTCTAATCCTAACTCTTTTACTAAAACTTTTGGAGTTTTGCTGCTGTTCCAGCACTCTTCAAATAAAGTTTTTGCACCGCTTGAAATTATTACATTATTATTTGCCATTATTATTATATCACATAAATTCTCAGGTGTAATTCTAATTTCAATAATATCTGGGGTTAAATTTGATTTTGATAGCCTTAAAACATTACTCATAACAAAATTGCTAACGAGTTTAGGCTCATTTAATATTTTTAAGCACTCATCAAAGTAATCCGACACTATTTTGTCTTGCGTCAACACATTTGCGTCATACTCAGGAAGGGACAATTTATTTATATAATATTGCCTTCTAGCTCTTGGTAACATTGGCATATTTTTTGCAATTTCTAAAACATAATCATCTTCAACTATAATGGGCATTAAATCTCTATCGGCAAAATACCTATAATCTTGGCTATTTTCTTTGCCTCTCATAGAAGTACTTTCTTCTTTTGCATCGTCCCATCTTCTCGTTTCTTGAGTAATTCTTCCATCGTTATCAAGTATTTTTGCTTGCCTTTCTACTTCGTAATCAATAGCTCTTTTAACGGCTTTAAAACTGTTTAGGTTTTTCATTTCTGTTCGATTGCCAAGTATTTTACTGCCTTCTGGTTTTAAACTAACATTAACATCACACCTCAAACTGCCCTCTTGCATTTTGCCGTCTGTAACGCCAATATAAACTAAACTTTCTTTAATTTGCTCTAAGTAGCTAACTGCCTCATCAGCTGAGGATAAATCTGGCTCGCTAACTATTTCTATAAGAGGTACACCACAGCGATTAAAGTCAACTAGTGACACACCTGCAAAATCATCGTGAATGTTTTTGCCAGCATCTTCTTCCATATGAATATTATTTATGCGAATATTTTTTTCGCCACTAAGCGTATCAATTGTTACATAACCATTAACGCAAGATGGTTTTTCTAGTTGCGATATTTGATAAGCTTTGCTTAAATCGGGATAAAAATAATTTTTACGCTCAAAAACTGCTTGATTGTTAATTTTGCAGTTAAATGCTAGTCCTGCCTTAATAGTATATTCAAGTGCTGTTTTGTTAGTTGTTGGAAGTGCGCCGGGAAGTCCTAAACAAATAGGGCAACAATGAGTGTTTGGTTGACCGCCAAACTCATTTTTACAAGAACAAAACGCTTTTGTTTGTGTTTTTAACTCGGAGTGCACTTCTAAACCTATTACGATGTCATATTTCATAGTTTGCCCTCCTTAAAATGCTCTTCAAAATAATTTGCCACACTAAGCAAGGTCACTTCATCAAAATGCTTTGCAATTAATTGTAAACCAATAGGAAGTCCTATTTGATTTTCGCCACAAGGCACGCTTATTGCTGGCACACCGATAACATTAACTGCTACTGTGTAAATGTCGTTCAAATACATCTTTATATGGTCACTTGTTTTTTCGCCTAGTTTAAATGCAACACTTGGAGAAGTTGGTGTTAATATAATGTCGCAACTCTCAAATGCTACAGCAAATTCTTGCTTTAATAGTGCTCTAACCGCTTCTGCTTTTTTATAGTAAGCATCGTGATATCCGCTAGATAAAACAAAGTTTCCAAGCATAATTCGCCTTTTAACTTCTTTGCCAAAACCTTTTGTTCGGCTGTTAAAATAAGTTTGTATTAAGTCCTTGCCTTCTTCTCTTTTTCCAAATCTTATACCATCAAAACGACCTAAGTTTGAACTCGCTTCTGCCGAACTTAAAACATAATAAACAGGTAAACTATCACCTATATTTGGCAAGTGAATATCAACTAATTTTGCTCCGTTTTGTTTGTAAAACTCAATGGCATTTTCTATATTTTGCTTAACATCCTCGTCCATGCCAAGACCAAAAAATTCTTTTGCTATTCCTATTTTTAACCCTTTTATATTATCTTTTATTGCGTTTAAATAATCAATTTTTTCGCGTTTTGCACTAGTATTTTCCTTCTCATCGTAGCCTGCGATTGCTGACAACATAACTGCGCTATCTTTAACCGTTCTTGTAAGAGTGCCCACTTGGTCAAAACTAGAACCAAAAGCAATAACTCCGTAGCGACTAACTATGCTGTTTCACCAAATAGAACTTTGAATGAATCAACGACGTTAGGCAAGGCATCTAATGAAATTGTTAAGAAAACTTTTGTAGATTAGAGGAAGGAATATTTTATGGATTTTCTTATTGTTTATTTGATTTATGTAATTGTTGTGCTTGGTGCGTATTATTTGTGTTTATGGTCTAG
>JAQVOQ010000104.1 GCA_028702545.1 Clostridia bacterium | reverse complement strand
GCACTTTTATCGGGTGGAATTGATAGTCCTGTAGCAATTTTTAAAATGGCTAGTAGGGGAATGGCTGTTGATGCTATTCATTTTCATAGTTTTCCATACACGAGCGAGCAAGCAAAACAAAAAGTGTTGGATTTGGCACAAATTTTGACTAAGTATGTAGGCAAAATTAGAGTTTATATCGTACCATTTACAACCATACAAGAAAATATTCACAAGTCTTGCAATGAGGAGTATATGATTACTCTAATGCGTAGGTTTATGATAAGAATTGCTGAGCAAATAGCTATTACAAACAAATATCAAGCACTTATAACGGGTGAAAATTTAGCGCAAGTTGCCTCTCAAACTGTTGAAAGTTTAACGAGTACTCAATCGGTAGTATTAGAACTGCCCGTGTTTAGACCACTAATTGCAAGTAATAAAGAAGATATTATTAATTTAGCTAAGGAAATAGGCACTTTTAAAACATCAATTCTGCCATATGAGGACTGTTGCACGGTATTTTTGCCTAAAAATCCGCTTATAAAACCAAATCTTAAAAAGGTAGAAGCTGAAGAGCAAAAGTTAGAAGTTGACGAACTTATTAAGAGGGCGATTGAAGCGACTGAAATTGTTAGTTTAGATTAAAAACTTTATAAGTAAAAACAGCATATTACAAAATACGCTGTTTTTTATTTCAAATGTTGTACTAATTTTTTTATTTATTTGACTTTTACACAAAAAAAAGGTAACATAAAAACTGTATATATATGAATATTAGTTTTTTTATATATAGATTAGGTTTTAATACCTAAATGAACAATAAAAATTGAATAAGGAGAAATCAATTATGAACAGCAATTTAAATTTATTGCTGGCAATTTCTTCTACCGTTAGCATTCTAATTGGAGTTGGTTCCGCTTTAGCAGGAATCATTTTGGGTGTTGTAATAAACAAACAAATGGTTGCAACTAAATATGGAAAGGCAAAATATACAGCAACAAAAATTTTAGAGGATGCCCTTAGTGAAGTTAAAACAATGAAAAAAGAAGCAGTTTTAGAAGCTAAGGAGGAAGCACACGCTATTAAAATGGAATTAGATAAAGAACTGAGAGATAGGCGTAGCGAAGTGCAGAGGATAGAAGATAGACTCGCTCAAAAAGAAGAGTTTATGACAAAAAAAGAAGAAATGCTAGACAAAAAACAAGACAATTTGGAACATTCAAAAGAACAAATAGACAAAAAACAAGATGAAATTGAATTATTAAGAGAAAATTTGGTAAAAGACAAAGAGCAAGTTTTTAAAGAACTTGAAAAAGTATCTCAAATGACAAGAGAAGAGGCAAAACAAGGTTTAATTATAGCTTTTGAAGAAGAAGCAAAAAGAGAAGCGGCAAAATTAGTTCGTGAAATTACCGAAGAAGCAAAAGAAGATGCGGACAAAAAGGCTAGAAATATTATAACGCTAGCAGTACAAAAGTGTGCGGCAGACCATTCTTCAGAAATTACAGTTTCGTCAGTGGCATTGCCTAATGATGAGGTTAAGGGAAGAATTATCGGTCGTGAGGGAAGAAATATTAGAGCGCTAGAAGCAGCAACAGGAGTAGACTTAATTATTGATGACACACCAGAGGCTGTAGTGTTAAGTGCTTTTGATCCAGTAAGAAGGGAAATAGCAAAAATAGCACTTGAAAAACTTATTTTAGATGGAAGAATCCACCCAGCAAGAATAGAAGAAATGGTAGAAAAAGTTAAAAAAGAAGTTGCGGTAACTATTAAAGAAGCGGGAGAAAAAGCCGCTATGGATGCCGATATTCATAACTTACACCCAGAAATTTTAAGAGTTTTAGGAAGGTTAAAATATAGGACAAGTTATGGTCAAAATGTTTTAAATCACTCACTTGAAGTATCACATTTAGCAGGGCTTATGGCAACAGAACTTGGAGCAAATGTTAAAGTGGCTAAAAGAGGTGGATTATTGCACGACTTAGGAAAGGCAGTAGATCACGAAGTTGAAGGTACTCACGTTTCTATTGGAGTTAATTTAGCAAGGAAGCACGGAGAGAATGAAGCAGTTATTCACTGTATTGAAGCTCACCACGGCGATGTTGAATTTAACAGCATAGAAGCAATTTTAGTGCAAGCAGCTGATGCGATTTCTAGTTCAAGACCAGGAGCTAGGCGTGAGAGTTTAGAAAACTATATCAAGCGTTTGCAAGACCTTGAAAAAATTGCAACTAGCTATGAAGGCGTTGAAAACGCGTTTGCAATTCAAGCAGGTCGTGAGGTTAGAATTATAGTTCAACCAGAAAAAATTAACGACGAAGCAGCAATATTTTTAGCAAAAGAAATCGCTAAGAAAATTGAAGAAGAATTAGATTATCCGGGTCACATTAAAGTTAATGTAATCAGAGAGAGCCGCAGCGTTCAATACGCAAAATAACTTTTTATTTTGCAAATATCATCGTTAACTGTGCGTCTTGTGCGAATAGTCACTTAGGTCACGCTAAGCTCCTATCCGCACAAACCGCACGAGCCTCGATATTTACTAAAATAAAAAGTTATTTAAGTGCTAAAGATAAGCATTAAATAAAAAAGTGTGCGACTGAATTTAAAAAATAAAAAAAGAGGTTTTACGACCTCTTTTTTGATAGTTAAATAATTAGTTTAAAGTGTCAACTGCTTATTAAAATTACGCCGACAACGCTTAAAGCAATGCCTATAATGCTATGTTTTGTGACTTTTTCTTTATAAAATAGCATTCCAGCTAGTAAAAGGAATATAGACTGCATAGGAACGGTTAGGGTAAAAACCTTAGAAATCTCACCACCAAGTCTAAAAATAAACAAGTGACCAATGTCAATTAATAGTACAGCAATCGCCATAACATAG
>JAQVOQ010000103.1 GCA_028702545.1 Clostridia bacterium | reverse complement strand
GCAATTATAAAAAAATGATATATAATGAAGAAACTGAAAGTTTAGTTGTAAATGCATTTGTGCCTAATTATAAAAATTACTATGGTTTTTTTAGTGATATGGTATCACAAAAAAATAATAATTTATTAACTGAAACAGCATTAATTGACAATATTGACAATAATATACGAAAAAGAATAGGTTATGCTTTAAAAAGTGCAGGTGTTGAGGCTTCAATTTGTGGTTATAGTTTTATTTATGAAACATACAATAATAATTTTAAAGTATTTAATACAGAAGAATGTATAGGTTTTGTTGATGATTTTACTGGTGAATTAAAAGCATTAATTAGATTTTACAATAAAACAATTAATAATTTAATTAAAAGATATTTTGAGTTGTATAATGAAAATGGTATAACCATTTATGAGATTATTGATAATAGTAAAGTTATCACTGTTAAAGAATTGGAACCATATAAATATATAAATTCACAATCTAAATTAGGCACTTATACCAATGTAACGAATATTGGAAGATTACCTATTTCAATATTAAAAAACAATGAAACAATGACAAGTGATTTAACTAATAATATTAAATGTAAAATTGATTTAATTGACTTAATCTCAAGTGGTTTAATAAATAATATTGAAGAGTTTAGCGATGTATGGATGAGTGTTGTATCAAGCAGTTCGTTAACCCCTGAAGAAATGCTTAAAATGAAACAAACATTTAAACGAGCAAAAGCGATAATGACAAGTGGTATGGATGGCGGTAATATCAAATTTAATACATTAGAAATACCATACCAAGCAAGAACTGAAACATTAAATTATTTAAAGCAAGAATTAGTTGAAGACGCTGGCACGGTTGATTACAAGCAAATAAGCGGTAACGCAACAGCAGTAGAAATTAATAGTAGAACAGAAAAGTTAAAACAAAGAGTAAGTGATTTTGAATGGTTCGTTGATGAAACTGCAACTGATTTAGTATTGATTTATCAATTATATAATAATTTGCAATTTGACATAAACATATCATTTAAAAAATTATTTATGAATAATCAAACAGAAGTAATTAATATTGCAAGTCAATTATATGATAAAATTAGCAAATATAGTTTTTTAAAATATTTACAAGATAATGGAATTGCTATTGATAGTGTTGAGGAAGAAATGTTAAGAATTGAAAATGAAAGCACTAGTAAATTTGATATTGAGGTATAATAGTTTTGAAAGAAAGCGAAAAATTATTGAAATTAAGTAATAAACAATTTAAAATAAATTTGCAAAAAAAATATAAAAGCATTAGAGATATATTTATGACTATCTTTAATACTTTTTTATTAAGTTCGACAATGACAGCAAGCGAAAAAATAGCAGAAGCAAATAAGTATGGCAGACTTGATAAATTAATCGAAACTATTAGTACTGACTTAACTAATACTAATAAAGAAAATGTTTCTATAATTAATAAAAATGCTAGTGCTATTTATCAATTAAATTATAATAATATTATTGCTGATTTAAAAAAGAAAGGTATTGAAGTTGATAATTATACAAAAAAAGAAAGTTCAACAGCAACAAAAGAAAATGAAAATCCATTTACAAATATTGCACTTGATGAAAAAATTGACAAAGCAGAAAATGAGAAATTATTAAGAATTAAATTAACAAGCGATATTATTAATAATAAAACAAGTGCTGCTAGTTTAAAGAGCGTTAAGGAAACTTATGAAAAAAATTTACAATCGTTACAAAATATTAATAGTAACGAAACATTTAGAATTGAAAATTTAGCAAAATTAAACGCAATGCAAGACAGCCAAAAAAAAGCAAATAATAAAGGTAAAGTAATATTAAAAGTTTGGAATACACAGGGTGATAAGAAAGTTAGGGATAGGCACGCAAGAGCAAACGGACAGACTGCCGATTTAGACAGACCGTTTTATGTAGGTGGTGAAAAACTAATGTACCCAAAAGACCCGAATGGAAGTCCAAATAATACAACAGGTTGCAGATGTTATATTACTTATAAAATAGTTGACAAGCCTTAAAAATTATGTTAATATAAAAATAGTTTTAGATATAAACTTAAAAAAATATCAAACATAAAAAATCTAATAGTAGGGATTGCTACTTTAACAAGTCTAGGAGAATTTATGAAAAAAGAAGAATTATTACAAGCATTAGTTGATAGTGGGATAGAAATTGCAGAAGAAAAGAAAAGCGAATTTATTGGAATTATTAATAAATTTAATGGAACTGATATTGCAAAATACAAAACAGAGTTGGATAACTTAAAAACAGAATTAGATAGTTTAAAGGAAAAAAGTAATTTGTATACGGATTATGAAGATTTAAAAAAGTTTAAAACTGAAACAGAGCAACAAAAAGTTAAAGAAGTTCAAACCAAAAACATACTAAATTTATTAAACGATGACAAATATAAATTTGATAAAAAAGCAATTAATTTATTAGCATTAGCATTAAAAGAAAAAGGTATTGAATTTGATGAACAAAACAATATTAAAAATGCTGATGACATTATGGCAACAATGCAAACAGAGTATGCCGATTATATTTTAAAAGATGAAGTTAAGGGTGCAGTTCCAAGTACTACTAATAATAGTAAAACTGATATAACTATAACCGTTGAAGATTTTAAAAAAATGGGCTACAAAAAACTAAAAGATTTAAAATCAAATAATAGAGATTTATATGACTTGTTAGAAAAACAAGCAAAAGGAGAATAATTTATTATGGCAAAAGAAACAGGACAAACATATTTAGAAGATTTAATTGACCCTGAAGTTATGGCGACAGTGGTTCAAGCAAAAATCAAAAGAGCATTAAAAGCGAAACCGTTCATATCAGTTGATGAAACATTGGTCGGGCAAGCAGG
>JAQVOQ010000031.1 GCA_028702545.1 Clostridia bacterium | reverse complement strand
ATGATTTTATCAAAATTAAAACAAGATGCTGAAAATTATTTAGGCACTACTGTAACTCAGGCAGTTATAACTGTACCTGCATATTTTACAGATAGTCAGCGTCAAGCAACAAAGGATGCAGGTAAAATTGCAGGACTTGAAGTTTTGCGTATAATTAACGAGCCAACAGCAGCAGCTCTTGCTTATGGTCTTGATAAAGGCGAAAATAAATCACAAAAAATAATAGTTTTTGACCTAGGTGGCGGAACTTTTGATGTGTCTGTACTTGAAATTGGCGATGGCGTATTTGAAGTTTTGGCAACAAATGGTAACAACAAACTAGGTGGAGACGATTTTGACGAGCTTATTATGCATTTACTTATTGATGAATTTAAAAAGAGCAATGGCGTTGATTTAAGCAAAGACAAACTTGCTATGCAAAGACTAAAAGAAGCTAGCGAAAAAGCAAAAATTGAACTTAGCTCAGTTACAAAAACAAGCATTAATTTGCCATTTATCACAGCTGATTCAACAGGTCCAAAACATTTAGAATATGATTTAACAAAAGCAAAATTTGAGCAATTAATTAGCGATCTTGTAAAAGGAAGTATTGATAAATTAAAACTAGCGATGAAAGACTCAAAACTAGCTAATTCAGATATTAATAAAGTTATTTTAGTAGGTGGTTCTACTCGTATTCCAGCAGTAGTTGAAGCTGTTGAAAAAGAAATGGGCAAAGAAGCTTATAAAGGAATTAATCCAGATGAAGCTGTTGCCGTAGGTGCAGCAATTCAAGCGGGCGTGCTAGCAGGAGATGTTAAAGATGTATTACTATTAGATGTAACGCCACTTAGCTTGGGAATTGAAACTCTAGGCGGAGTATTTACAAAATTAATTGAGCGCAACACTACTATTCCAACTAAAAAGAGTCAAGTTTTCTCAACTGCATCTGATAATCAACCGGGCGTTGACATTCATGTATTGCAAGGCGAGAGAGAGTTTGCAAGGGATAATAAAACACTAGGAAGATTTAGCTTAATTGACCTTCCACCAGCACCAAGAGGAGTTCCTCAAATTGAAGTATCCTTTGATATTGATGCCAATGGTATAGTGTCAGTTAGTGCAAAAGACTTAGGCACAAACAAGTCTCAAAGCATTAAGATTACTGCTAGCACAAACTTAAGTGACGCAGATATTGATAGAGCGGTAAAAGAAGCCGAAGCAAATAAAGAAGATGACAAGAAAAGAAGAGAATTAGTAGATACTAAAAATCAAGCAGATAGTTTTGTGTTCACACTACAAAAAACACTAAAAGATAATGGCGATAAAATTAGTGATACCGAAAAAGACAAACTAAATGCCGAAATTGAAGAGGCAAAAAAAGTGTTTGCAACAGACGACTTAGAAGCTATTAAAAAAGCATTAGAAAAATTAACTACAGTAAGTAATGAGGTTATGTCTAAGTTATATGAAGGTGTGGGCAATAATACTGAGCAGCCATCAGAACCAACTAACCCAGACGATATTGAAGTTAAGGCGAACGACTATAAAACAACCGCTGATGATGATGGCAAAAAAGATTAATCAACCTTTTTAAAATTTTTATATAGGAAAAGCGTGCATAATCTTGCACGCTTATACTATTACTCATTAATTTTACTTATAAATATTTAGGAGAGCTTAAATGGCAAAAGATTACTATAGTGTGTTAGGCGTTAGTAAAAATGCAACCGACGAAGAGATTAAGTCGGCTTACAGAAAATTAGCAAAAAAACATCATCCCGATTTAAATAAAGATAACGAAGAATCACAAAAAAAGTTTCAAGAAATAAATGAAGCTAATGAAGTTTTGTCCAACAAAACTAAAAGAGCAAATTTTGATAAGTATGGCTCAGCAGATGGCCCACAATTTGGTGGTTCTCGTGCGGGAGGTGGTTTTTCAGGCTTTAATAGTGGTGGTTTTTCTTCGCAAGGTTTTTCAGGTTTTGATGATATTTTTAATATATTTTCAGGTTTTGGTTCAACGACTAATTCTAGTGCTAAATCAAACAGAGGCGAAGATATTGCTATAAGGATAGACTTAACCCTTGAAGAAGCAGCGCTAGGCATAAACAAAAAGATTGATATTAATAGAATGGAAGAGTGCAAAGATTGCAAAGGTACAGGTGCTAAGGGAGGCACTGAATTTTATACTTGTTCATCTTGCGGCGGAAGTGGTAAAAAAGAATATGTTCAACAAACAATTTTTGGACGCATTGCAAATGTTGGCGATTGTAAAAGTTGCAATGGCACAGGTAAACAAATCAAAGAAAAATGTGCTACCTGCTCAGGTAATGGCTTTATAAAAGCCACTCGCACAATCTCGGTTAATATTCCATCGGGCATTGATGAAGGTCAAATTATGACAGTTAAAGGCGAGGGCAACGCTGGCCACAAAAAAGGCGCTAAGGGCGACTTAAAGCTTGTTATATCAATAAAAGCTCACACACTTTTAAAAAGAGAAGGCACAAACCTATATATAAGCGTGCCAATTCCTTTTACATTAAGTATTTTAGGCGGGCCATTAATTGTGCCGGGTATTAAAGAAAAAATTGAATTTAATATTCCACCACTTACACAAACAGGGTCTACTTTTAAAATTAAAAACAAAGGCATTAAATATTTAAATAAAGACTCTAGAGGCGACTTATTTGTTACAATTGAAGTAGAAATGCCAAAAACTTTGGACAAATCAGTTAAAAAATTATTAGAAGAAATAGATGAAAATTTAGACGCTAATAGTTACTCAGACTATAAAGCATATTTAAATAAATTAAACAAAAAATAAAAAAATGTAGGTTAAAAACCTACTTTTTTTAGGCTAATTATGCTATTATTATTTTATAAAATTATATAAAGGTGTAACATGCAAATAAAACGATTTTTTATAAGTAATTTAAAATTAGAAATTGACAATTCTTATAATTTAGTTAAAGAAGACTATAATTATATAGTAAATGTTATGAGGCAAAAGTTAGGCGACCAAATATTGTTAGCAAATAATACAGGCTATGATTTTTTGTGCGATATTACAAATATTACTAAAAATTCTATTACAATTAGCGTGTTAAATAAAACAAAAAATGCTAGTGAGAGCAAAATTCATTTAACAGTTTGTCAAGCACTTGTTAAAGGCGATAAGTTTGAGCTTATTGCTCAAAAAATAACAGAACTTGGTGCTAAAGAATTGATACCTTTTACAAGCACTTTTACAATAGTTAAAGATAATACGCAAAAAATTGATAGGCTAATAAGAATTACAGGTCAAGCTTCCAGTCAATGTGGTAGATCAAAAATGCTAAACATAAATACAATTACATCACTAAAAGAATTGCCAAAATTATTAAATGATTATGATTTAGTGTTACTAGCTTACGAAAACGAAAAGAATTCACTAAAAAGCATATTACAAAATACAAAAAATGCAAGTAAAATTGCAATTATAATAGGCAGTGAGGGCGGATTTAGCCCTCAGGAAATAGATTTTTTAGAAAGTAATTTATCAAACTTAAAAACTGTTAGTTTGGGTGCAAGAATTTTAAGAGCGGAAACAGCAAGCATAGCTTTAACGGCCACTGTTATGTACGAAATGGGAGAAATGAGTTAATTATGAAAATTGTTATATATACACTTGGTTGCAAGGTTAATCAGTATGAGAGCGATGCATTACAACTAGCCTTAGAAAAAGAGGGGCATAAAGTATCACAAAACTTAGAAAGTGCCGACTTATATATTCTAAATACTTGTGCTGTAACTAGCGAGAGCGAGCGTAAAAGCAGGCAACTCGTTGCAAGAGTAAACAAGTTGAATAAAGATGCAGAGGTTGTTGTTATGGGTTGTGCGAGCCAAAATAACGCTGAACAGTTTTTAGAAAAAGAAAATGTAAAATTGGTTTTAGGCGTTGCAGGTAAACACTTAGTGCCTAGTTTATTAAAAGAAATTGGCAACAATTTAAAACCTCTTCCAAAAGAATATGAGGACGAGTTTAATGTAGAGGGTATAGAGGTTAGAAGTACGCTAAAAGTTCAAGACGGTTGTAATAATTATTGTGCGTACTGCTTAATTCCTTATCTTAGAGGCGATAGCAGAAGTAGGCACTTATCTTCAATAATTAAAGAGGCAAAAACACTCGCTAAAAACTCAAAAGAAATTGTTGTAACGGGCATCAACACTTCCGATTACAAAATAAACGGCGAATTAGCGTTGCCACGGCTTATGAGAGCTTTAAGCGATATTGACGCTAGAATAAGAATAAGTAGTTTAGAAATAAACATAATAACTAAAGAATTTTTAGAAGTGCTAGCAAAAATGCCAAATTTTGCACCTCATTTTCATATGTCTTTACAAAGTGGAAGTTCGGATGTATTAAAAAGCATGAACCGTAAATATACTACAAAAGAATATTTAAAAAAATTAAGATTGATTCGCAAATATTTTAAAAATTCAGCCATAACTACCGATTTAATAGTAGGCTTTCCTACCGAGACGGATAAAAATTTTAAAGAAACTCTTAAAACCTTAAAAGTAGCAAATTTTTTTGATATTCACATCTTCCCATATTCTAAAAGAATAGGTACAAAGGCCGAAGGGTTAAAAGAAATTGATTCAAGTATTGTAAAAGAGCGTTTAAAGCTTGCAAAAGAAGTAAAAGAAAAAAGTTTTAAAAAGTATTTAAATAAAAATTTAAACACTATTAAAACAGTGCTTATAGAAAACGAATATCAAGGTTTAATGTACGGGCATACCGAAAATTATATAAAAGTTTATATAGCACCGCAAGAAAATATAAAAGTAGGCGGATTTTATAAAGTAAAATTAATTAGTGCTTTTAAAGACGGCGTTATTGGAGAATATATTAGTTAAAGGAGAATTATTTATGGATTGTATTTTTTGTAAAATTATAGCAGGCGAAATTCCTGCAACAAAAGTTTATGAAGATAAAAATATGCTAATAATAGAAGACATTGATAAAAAAGCTAAAAAACATTTTTTATTGTTGCCAAAAAGTCACTATGCTTCACTTGAAGATGCTAATTTTAGAGAGCAAATAGCACTCGGTAGAGCTATTATGAAGTTGCCAAAATTAAAAGAGGTTTTAGGGCTTAACGATGGTTATAGACTCGTAATTAATCAGGGCGAAGATGCGGGACAAACAGTAAAACACTTGCATATTCACATTTTATCAGGGCAAAAAATGGGCTGGAATCCAGCGTAAATTTGCAAAAAATGCTTGACTTATGGCAATTTTATAGTATAATAACAAAGGAATTAATTTTAGCTTTAAGCAAAGGATGGTGAGTAAGATATGGCAACTGTAAAAGTTGGCGAAAATGAATCGGTAGAAAGCGCGATTAAACGATTTAAACGCAAATGCCAAAAAGACGGCATCATCGGCGAGCTAAGAAAAAGAAAAGAATATGAAAAGCCAAGCGTAAAACGCAAGAAGAAAGCTGCGGCGGCTCGTAAACGCAACGCTAAGAAAAAATAAGCTTCTAAATTTTGAAAATTTCTGCGTTACTGTCTTGCATTTTAAACCAGTCACTTAGGCAACTAAGCTCCTGTCTTAAAACACAAACCGAGCCTTGAAATTTACTAAAATTTAAAACCTTATAAACTACTATTTATTAGTAATCAAAACACATTTTAAACGATGTGTTTTTTAAATTTGAATTTGACACAATTTAACGGCTTTTTTTGTAATTTAAATAAGCATAATCTATTTTTTATATTTTAAACAAGCCACTTAGGCAACTAAGCTCCTGTCTTAAAACACAAGCCGAGCCTTGAAATTTACTAAAATTCAAAACCTTATAAACTACTATTTATTAGTAATCAAAACACATTTTAAACGATGTGTTTTTTGTTTTATCTATATAGTCATAATGTTTCCCTAATCTTGACTATTTTTGAGAATAGATAAGCAAATACTGAGTTTTTAAACATTTAGTGTATGTATATTTATTAAAAAATATGTATAAAAAGTCTGTTAATTTTTAATGCTTTTTGTTGCTTTTTGACGATTTGTCGTTATTTAACACTATTTTTGTACTTGATTAAAAAAGTTGATGAATATGTTATATAATTTCTTTGGTTAAATATTAAAAAAACAAAAGGGGAGATTATTTCTATGAGCAACCAAACCGCGCAGTCTGGTTTTTTACGCCAGCTAGCAAAAAATGCCAAAGAGCGTTTGAAAACGCAAAATTACCAAGGACAAAATTCATTAGTTAAAAAAATGGGACAAAGTTACAATCAAAATATGACACTTATTAGTTCAAATTATGATTTTAACAAAGCTCAAATAACGATTAAACTAATTGATGAGAGTTGTCAAACAGAGTTTTGTAACAAAGTTAGAGATTTTTTAAAGGAGTTAGATCACAGCAAAATTATTAATCCTATCAGCCAGTTAGCAGATAAAGAGTATATGAACTCGCTAAATGCACTTGGTAGACAACGCTATATATTTGACATCGCTGAAAAGTATAACAAGATTAAAGATGAATATTATAGTGAACAAATTATGCTAAACGGCTAATAATATTAAACAAAAAGAGTATAACAATACTCTTTTTTTGTATGCTAGAGGTTGTTAAAACATTAAATTTATGTTACAATTAGATTAAAAATTAAAAGGAAAATAATATGTCAACAATTAACCTAAACGACCTAAATAATGAACAAAAAAAAGCAGTTTTAGCAACTAAAGGTGCGGTTTTGGTTACAGCTGGTGCTGGAAGCGGTAAAACTCGCGTACTTACTTATCGCATAGCACACTTAATTGATTCAGGCGTTGAGCCTTATAACATTTTAGCAGTAACTTTTACTAACAAAGCCGCCGCTGAAATGAAGGAGCGCGTTATTTCGCTAATAAAAAATGATAAAGCTAATAGTGTTTGGATATATACTTTTCACTCAATGTGCGTGCAGATACTTAGGCAAAATCGCAATATTGAGCGTTTTCATGGCTATACCACAAATTTTTCAATTTATGATACGACAGACAGAGAGCGTATTTTAAAAACGCTAATAGCTGAACAAAAAATTGAAGATGATGATTACTTATCTAAAATTAATTGGCACATATCAGAACGCAAAAATCAAAATATGACTTTTGGCGAATATGAGCAACATATCTCTTACTATTCTGACAGTGCAACAATAATAAATTTAATGCAAAAATATGAGCAAATAATGAATGCAAATAATGCGTTAGATTTTGATAGCTTACTAACTTACACTTACAAATTATTAATAGAAAACCCAGATATTAAAGAGTATTATCAAAACAAGTTTGAATACATTCATATAGACGAATTTCAAGACACTAACGCGGTACAATATGACCTTGTTGAACTGTTAGGCGAAAAACATAAAAATGTGTTTGTAGTAGGCGATGAGGACCAATGTATATACACTTGGCGCGGGGCAAATGCAGGTCATATTTTTAAATTTACTAATGATTATTCTCCCGTAACGATTATAAAATTAGAGCAAAATTATAGGTCTACTAAAAAAATTGTTGACCTAGCTAATAAGATAATAAAAAATAATGTTTCTAGGCTGGAAAAGAAACTGTGGACAGAAAAAGATGAAGGTGTTAGAGTTGAATACAAAAGCCAATTTACTGAGCGTTATGAGGCAAATTTTGTAGCAGAGCACATCTATAATTTAGTAAGATATAACGGCTATAAATATTCTGATATTGCCGTTTTAATGAGGCTAAATGCATTAACTAGGCATATAGAGGAAAAGTTTTTAGAATATAACCTTCCGTATAAAGTTTTTGGTGGAATGAAGTTTTATGATAGAGCAGAAATTAAAAATTTGCTAGCTTATCTAAAACTTATTGTAAACCCAAAAGATACTAGCAGTTTTAATAGAGTTATTAACTTTCCTAAGCGTGGTATAGGAGAAGTGGCACTGCATAATTTAAAAGACAATATGCAGGAAAATGAAAGTCCACTAGATACAATTTTAAGATTTGATAACAATTCACCTTTAAGCAAAAGTGCACTGTCAAAATTTTTGAGTTTTAAGGCAATAATTAACTCTTTAATTATAAAAAGCAAAGAGTTATCCTTATCAGAATTTTTAGAATATGTTATTGATATTACAGGCATTAAAGATGCATATAGCTCTGGCAGTGAAGAAAACATTAACAGATTATATAACTTATCGGAGCTTGTTAGCTCAGCTAATGAATATCAAAAAAATAACAAAAACAGCGGTTTGGAAGAATATTTGCAAAGCGTTAGTTTGACGAGCGATATTGATGATTATGATGATACTAAAAATTTAGTAACCCTGGCGACTGTTCACAGCGTTAAAGGGTTAGAATTTAAAGTTGTGTTTATAGTAGGATGCGAGGAAAATATTTTTCCGCTAAAACGAAAAGACACATCGGATTCCGATATTGAAGAAGAGCGCAGACTTATGTATGTTGCAATTACAAGGGCGGAAGAAAGGCTATATATTACTAATGCTCAACAACGCTTTTTATATGGCGACAAAAAATATATGCAACCTAGCAGATTTTTAAAAGAAGCTGATTTAATAGAAAATAAAAATGATATTACTGTTTACAACGAACAAGGGGAAGCTGAAACTTTTAAATTAAATAGTAGAAAAGAAATTATTTTGCCTATCCAAATTAAAGATGTTACAACAGTAAAAACAGATGTTAAAGAGCTTGTAAATAAACTAAAAGTAAACGATAATGTCGTGCATCCAAAGTTTGGTGCAGGAGTTGTAATAAGCGTTAGCGGTGCGCCAGAAACTAGAACTGCAAATATTCATTTTGAAGGCTACGGTACAAAAATTTTAGCACTTAATTTTGCACCATTAACCATTCTTTAAGGGGAATATATGAACGATAAACAAATTTTATCTCATATGAATGAACTTATTGATCAAATAACTCATCATAATTATAATTATTATTCATTAGATACTCCTACTATTAGCGACGCAGAGTGGGACAAGTTGTATGATGAATTAATGAATTTAGAAAAAATTAGCGGGACTGTTTTAAGTAATTCGCCAACAAAACGCGTTGGGGGCGATATTTTGACAGGTTTTAAAAAACATACGCACAAAATTAATTTATATAGTCTTAATAAATGTACAAACTTTAAAGAACTTGAAGAATGGGTAAACGACATTAAAGAAAAAGTTAGCGATGCAAAGTTTTCATTAGAACATAAATATGATGGGCTAACTATTAGCCTTACTTATAAAAATGGCAAATTATTAACAGCGGCAACTAGGGGTAACGGTAGTATTGGCGAAAATGTTACAGAGCAAGTAAAAACCATTAAAACAGTACCTCTAAAAATTGATTTTGAGGGCGAGTTAATCGTGCAGGGTGAGGGTATAATGAGTCTTAGTAACCTTAAAAAATATAACAAAACTGCCACTGACCCCCTAAAAAATGCAAGGAACGCAGTAGCGGGCGCTATTCGTAATCTTGACCCAAAAGTAACAGCTACAAGAAACTTAGATGTTATTGTTTATACGATAAGCTATATTGAAGGCAAAAATTTTGTCTCTCAACAAGAAGAATATGAATTTTTAAAACAAAATAGGTTTTTAGTTGCAAAAGAATTTAATTTGTATTCAGATTTTAAAAGTATTAAAAAACAAGTTGAATTAATAGGCAAAAACAAAGGCGAATTAGATATTTTAACCGATGGCGTAGTACTAAAGCTTAACGATATTGCAGAAAGAACAGATTTAGGCTATACGGCAAAATTTCCGCGCTGGGCAATAGCCTATAAGTTTGCAGCAGAGGAGCTTTCTACAAAATTAAAAGATGTTGTTTGGCAAGTCGGTAGAACGGGAAAAATTACACCGATTGCAATTTTAGAGCCAGTTGAGTTAGCGGGGGCAACCGTAAGGCGCGCTACTCTAAACAATTATGGCGATATTTTAAGAAAACAAATAAAAACTCATAGTTATGTTTTTGTTAGAAGAAGCAACGAGGTTATACCTGAGATTTTAGGCGTTGCAAGGCTAACTCCACAGTCTACTGACATACAAAAACCTATTCATTGCCCGAGTTGCGGAAGTATTTTAGTTGAAGATGGAGCAAATTTATTTTGCAGAAATTTTTATGATTGCGAAGAGCAAATAAAGGATAGAATTACGCATTTCGCTTCGCGAGATGCTATGAATATTGAGGGTTTAAGCGGAAAAACTGTTGAGGCTATGTATGAAAAACTAAGAGTAAAAAGCGTTTCCGACTTGTATCAATTAACCAAAGAAGAATTGTTAAAATTAGAGGGTTTTAAAGACAAAAAAGCAACTAAAATTATAAAGGCGATAGAAATTAGCAAAACACCGGAGTTTAACAAGTTTATTTATTCGTTAGGTATATCGGGTATAGGCACAAAAGCTAGCAAAGATTTGGCTAAAAAGTTTAAAAACCTAAATAATTTAATGTTTGCTACAAAAGAAGAACTTTTAAGTTTACATGATGTCGGCACTATAATGGCAGATAACATAATAGAATTTTTTAAAAATCCTGTTAGCGATTGGCTAATAAACGATTTAAAATTCTCAGGTATTGTAATTAAGGAAGAAGAGGAAACGGGACATAGTAAAGCTCTGTGGGGCAAAAAAATTGTGTTAACTGGAACTTTAGAAAATTTTGGCAGAAAAGAATTAACCGAAATGCTTGAAAAAATGGGAGCGAATGTAACTAGCACGGTTAGCAAAAATACAGACTTTATAGTAGCGGGCGAAAATGCCGGTTCAAAACTTACAAAGGCAAAAGAGTTAAATGTAAAAGTATATACCGAAAAAGAGTTTATAGAAAAGTTAAAAGAGTTGAAAAGCAAATAACTTTATGCTACAATTAAACGAATTTAAAAAGGAAATATTTTGATGGAAATTACAACAGATTTAGTAAAAAATTTAGCTAATTTAAGCAGGCTTAATTTCACAGACAGTGAGATAGAGTTTTTTAAGGCTGAATTTACAAAAACCTTAGAGCATATAGACGAAATTCAAAGTATCAATGCTGAAGTCATTGATACTCTTGAAGGGCTAGATGCAAAAACGGATTTAAGAGAAGATGAAATAAAAGCATCGCTGTCGCAAGAAGATGTGTTAAAAAATGCGCCAAAAGCAAAGCAAGGTATGTTTGCAGTTGCAAAAATTATAGAGTAGGAGAGAGTAATGGACTATACAAAATTAAGTTTACTAGAAGCTTCAAAACTACTTCATGAGGGCAAAGTAACTAGCACAGAATTGGTTGAAGCGTGTTTTGAACAAATAAATAAAACACAGCATTTAAATGCACTTAATTCAACTTATAAAGAGGTTGCACTATTAGAAGCTAAAAAAATAGACAAAAGAAGGCAAAAAGGCGAGCAATTGCCTATTTTGGCTGGTATCCCAATTGTTGTTAAGGACAATATTTCGGTTAATGGCATGTTAAATACCTGTTCATCTAAATTTTTAGAAAATTACACTGCAATTTATGATGCAACAGTAATTAAAAACTTGAAAACTGAGGGCGCAATAATTATAGCAAAAGCCAATATGGATGAGTTTGCAATGGGCAGTTCTAACGAAAACAGTGCTTTTGGCCCTGTTTTAAACCCAGTTAA
>JAQVOQ010000030.1 GCA_028702545.1 Clostridia bacterium | reverse complement strand
ATATAAAAAACATATACGCCTACTTGACTTAATAACAGCATAATAGTGTAAGTTAAGAAAGCTATAAAAACGCCACCTACGCTTGTTTGAAGAGCGTAAACATCTCCGATATATCCTGCAAAATTAGTAGCACCACCTGCTCCTAAAAATGCCATTTGCAAAATGCTTAAAAAACTAATTAACGCAAGGGACAAATACAGCACATACTTTTTATCAAAAGTATACTTTTTGCCACTTACTAGTGCCTTTGCAATTATAAACAGGCTTGAGAATATAGCATAAGCAAAAACACCAAAAGTGCCCATTAAAAACACTCTTAAAAAGGTTAAAAAATTAGTAAATAGTGCTATAGAACCAATGCCTGCAACAACAAATAAAGCAATGCCAATTTTTTTTGCAGGAAAAGATCTAGTAGGTCTATTTTTTTGTTTTTTTCCGTTTCTATTAATATTAGTATAAACTGCCAAGGGAACACTCCTTAATATAATAATTAACTAAGTTTAATTATAGCATAAAGGACAATTTGTTTTCAATTAATAAAACATAAAAAAGAAAAAAAGAAAAAGGCACTTTTAATTTAGTGCCTTTTTTATTTATAATATTTGATTATTTTACATTTTTGAAGCACTTTAATAGGTCTATCTTAATATCTTTGCCTACCATACTAATAACATAGTTAGGACTAGAATAAATTTGTGTTGCTAACTCATCAACTTGCTTTTTGTTAACTTTTTCTATATTTTTTATTACATCTTCTTTTTTATATGCATATCCAAACAGTGCTAGCATTTTCGCATTATAAAGTGAAACATAGGCCGTGTTTTCATATCTTAGTTTTAAGTTATTTATTATATTTGTTTTAGCATCAATTAATTCTTGCTGAGTTATTCCATCACAAGCGACAGTATCCATTGCTTTTCTTAATGCACTAACTGCAACGGAGGCATTTTTCATAGTTGTGCCTAAATAAATATTAATACTACCGCCATAATTGGAACTTTCATTGCTACTATAAACAGAATAAACTAGCCCTAATTTTTCTCTAATTATTTGGAATAATCGGCTACTCATTCCCCCGCCCCAAATAGTGTTAAAAACGCTCAACACATAATACCTTTCATCGTGAACATTGATACTAGGAAAGCTTATTACAATTTGCGCTTGTTCATTGTCTTTAAATTTTTTAACATATTTAGTTGTTGGCACGGTCAATATTTCTGGTGTTTTAATTAGTATTGGCTCTGCTTTTGATTTAAATTTATTTTCAAAATGATTTAAAACAAATTTTTCCGCCTCTTCCATAGTAATATTACCAGCAAACGATAAAATTAAATTATTAGGTGTGTAACGCTTTGCCATGTAATCATCTACTTTTTCTCTCGTTAAATTTCTAACGCTAGATTTTGAGCCGGCAATGTCATATTCCATTTTAGTTCCAGCATAAAAAGTGCTATTAGCAAGTTCATCTGCTACTGCTGCTGGATTATCTTTGTACATTGCAATTTCTTCGCAAACAACTTTTCTTTCCCTTACCATTTCTTTTTCGTCAAAAACTGAATTAAAATACATATCGCTTAGTATATTAATACACTCTGCCAAACTTTCTTTTGTGCTTTTAGTATAATAAACAGTTTCCTTTTTGCTAGTATAAGCATTAACAGAAGCACCGATTGCATCTAGTCTTGTTACAATTTCTACTGAACTTCTATTTTTTGTTCCTTTAAAAAGCATATGTTCAATAAAATGGCTAATACCTCTATTAGTATCATCTTCACTTGTGCTTCCAGTATTTACAAACATATTAAAACTTACAGATTCATAATTTTCTATATGTTCTACAACCAATCTTAATCCGCTCGGATAAGTTTTTATTTTTTGCATTAAAATTCTCCTATATATTTATATTTTTATTATAATCTTTTACTAATTGCATTATACAATAAGTGCTTAAAATAACAAATTAAATTGTGAGTAAAAAAATAAAAAAAACGAATTACTTCGTTTTTTGGTTTTATTAAAATTTAGATTGTTGCTTTTGTTTATGTTTCTTCTTTTTTGCTACCAACTTTTACAAAAATGTTAAAGCTGACAGTTTTATAATTTGGTCTATTTTTAACTATTAGTTTTAAACGACTTTTATAGATTTTTATTTTTTTTGTATTACTAAATTATAACTTAATTAATTTATAAGTATAATACTAATTTAAAATATTATTAGAAACAACTGTTAAATTAAAATTATTTGTTTTATAAAAATCTATAACACTTTGGAGAGCATTTAAAGTGTGTTCTGTTGGGTGCATTAAAATAAGATCTCCATTTTGCGGATTTTTAGTAGCGCGCTTGTATACTAAATCGCTATCTTTGTCTCGCCAATCTATTGTGTCCTTGCTCCACATAATCGTTTTATAGCCTAATTCATTGGCAACCTCAAGAGTCGTCGTGTTAAAGGCACCGCTAGGAGGTGCAAATAGTGTCATATCAAAGTTTAAAAGTGTTTTGATGAGTTGGTGTGTTATGTATATTTCTTCTTTATTGCGTTCTCTTGTTATTCTTGTGTGGTCTTTGTGGTAATAGCCGTGATTTGCAATCTCGTGTCCGTCATCAAATATTTTTTGCAATAATTCCGTATTAGAGCTTGCCCAGGTTCCGCCAACAAAAAAAGTTGCTGCAATATCATTAGCTTTTAATACATCTAGCATCGGCTCAATATATTCGCTTCCCCAATAAACATTAATCATAAAGCTAATATTGTTATTTTCATAATTACCCCTATAAATTGCTACGCAGTCACCCTCTCCACTCGTTAATCTTGTTGGATTTAAAGTTGAAGTTGCAAGTAATACAGATGTTATAATTAAAGCAATAACAAAATTACTAAAAATATGAACAAAAAAGTTTTTGTTTTTCATTATAAACTCCTTAAATTAGCTTATAATAAAATATGCTTTAACAATGCTTAGTATGAGGAAAAAAACCACTAAAATTTAGTGGTTTTTTCAATATTTTTTTTGTATCTGTTAGTAATTAATTGGAGTTATTAAAATTTTTTAATAAGTTTTAAGTCAACTCTACCTTTTTGGTCTATTTTAATTACTTCAACTTCAACTTTGTCGCCTTCATTTACTACATCTGTAACTTTTGCTACTCTCTCACTAGATAATTTTGATATGTGAACCATACCATCTTTACCCGGAGCAAAATTAACAAATGCGCCAAATTCTAATACTTTAACAACTTTTCCTGTATAAATTTGACCTGCTTCAACTTCTAGAGTTAGAGCCATAATAATTTCTTTAGCTTTTGCAGCCATTGCAGCGTCGTGAGTTGCAATAAATACTGTTCCTTCGTCGCTAATGTCAATTTTAACACCAGTATCGGCAATAATTTGATTGATAATTTTTCCGCCTGAGCCTATAACATCTCTAATTTTGTCTGGGTTAATACTAAAACTAGTAATTTTAGGTGCATATTCGCTAAGTTCTGTTCTTGGCTTATCTAATACTTCTAGCATTTTACCTAAAATAAATAATCTGCCAACTCTTGCTTGTTCTAATGCTTCAATAAATACTGGCTCATCAATACCTTTTATTTTCATATCCATTTGAATAGCAGTAATACCCTTAGATGTTCCTGCAACTTTAAAGTCCATATCTCCTAAAAAGTCCTCTAATCCTTGAATATCTGTTAAAATACCAACTTTTTTGTTTTCTTTAATAAGTCCCATTGCAATACCTGCAACCGGTGCTTTAATAGGCACTCCACCATCCATTAACGCAAGTGTACTACCGCAAATTGATGCTTGTGAAGTTGAGCCGTTTGAGCTAAGTACCTCAGATACCGTTCTAATAGCATAAGGGAATTCTTCCTCACTCGGTAAAACTGGAACTAGTGCGCGCTCTGCTAATGCGCCATGTCCTATTTCTCTTCTTCCTGGACCTCTGTTTGGTTTAGATTCACCTACTGAATAGGCTGGAAAGTTATAGTGATGCATATAACGCTTCTCTGTTTCATCATCAAGGCCTTCTAGTTTTTGCATATCGCTAATAGGGCCTAGTGTTAGAGTAGTCATAGCTTGAGTTAAGCCTCTTGTAAATACTGCTGAGCCGTGAACTCTAGGTAGTATGCCAACTTCGCACCAAATTGGTCGAATTTCAGTCATGCTTCTGCCATCTGGTCTTACGCTTTCGTTTAATATTTTTTCTCTAACTTTTTCTTTTTTAAGTTTGTATAAAACATTACCAATATGAGTTTTAATATTGCCTAACTCTTCATCAAATTTGTCTTCAAAATGTTCAACAATTTCTTTTTCTAATTCTTTTTCTAATTCTTGGCGTTTTGCTCTATCAAATTGTTTTAAAATTTTATCTACTTTTTTAGTAGCATATTCTCTAACTTTTTTGTCAATTTCTTTTGGTATTTCATAATATTCAATATTTTTTAATTTAGCTTTACCAATTTCCTTAACAATTTTATTTTGGAATTTAACTTGCTCTTTAATAGCAACATGTGCAAATAAAATAGCATCTAGCATTTGTTTTTCGGTTACTTCTTTTGCTCCAGCTTCTACCATTAAAATAGCGTCTTTTGTTCCAGAAACTGTTAAGTCAATCAAACTTTTTTCAAGTTGTAGTGGAGTTGGGTTAATGATGTATTTATCATCTAACAGTCCAACACTAACGCTTCCTGTTGGTCCTTCAAAAGGAATATCAGATATTGATAATGCAATTGAGCTTCCAAACATTGCAAGTGGCTCAGGTGCAACATCAGGATTAACAGATAACACTGTTGCAGTAACACTAACATCGTTAAAAAATCCTTTTTTAAATAGTGGTCTTAATGGTCTATCAATTAGCCTTGAAGTTAAAATAGCTTTATCAGTTGCTCTTCCCTCACGCTTTTTAAAACCGCCCGGTATTTTACCAATAGAATACATTTTCTCTTCATAGTCTACGCTAAGTGGAAAAAAATCAACTCCTGCTCTTGGAAAATCAGACATGGTTACATTAACCATAACCATCGTACCCTCGCAATTAATAAAGCAAGAACCGTTAGTAGTTGTGCATATTTGCCTGTTTCAACGATTACACTTTTTCCGCCAATTTTTGTTTCAAATTTTTGTCCTAAATTCATTTCTTTTCTCTCTCCTTCCTCTTCTTTTTTTCTCCTATTTTTCTATTTCTTTTATTATGCTCATTTACATAAGAAAAAAGACGGAAATTTCTTTTTCCGCCTAATTAATAAGACTAACGAATAGCTAAAGTTTGTTTAAGTTCTCTAAATTTTTCAATATCTACTTTTTCTAGATATTTCAACAAACGTTTACGTGTGCTAACCATTTTTAATAGACCGCGTCTTGAGTGATTGTCGTGTTTGTTCGCTCTCAAGTGCTCAGTCAAATGGGTAATTCTAGCAGTAAGTAATGCTATTTGAACTTCTGGTGAACCTGTGTCGCCTTCAGCTCTTTGAAATTTTGCAATAGTATCTTGTTTAAGTTCCATAATTTCCTCCATATTTTTCTTAATATGCCAAAAACAAAGTAGATGGATGGAGTTTTGCCCGTCACCTCGCTTTAGGTCGTATTTAATATAGCATAATAAGCCATTTTTGTAAACAATTTTTTTGCCTTTTAACCAAATAACTCCTCTTTTCTTATTTTCATTTGTTCAAGGCGTTCAATATACTCTTTTATGCCTTTAACATTAAAGGTTTGCTCTTTTTTATTGTTAGCCAAATAGATGCGTTTGCTAACACCGCCAGCACCACATGCTATTATGCTCGCATATTCATCTATACTGTCTATATTGAAGCTGCAATTAGTGTTGCCTATACTAAAACCTATATTTTCTAGATTTTCTAGCATATTTTTTTGTCTGTACATATAATAAGGTTTATAGCCATTTTCTTTTAATTTTTTATAGGCATAATCTAGCATTTTTTCGGCTTTACTTGCTTTAAAAATATCAACATTATTTTTGTTTAATGTGCTAGCTCGCTTTAGCGCTAGTGTGTGGATAGTTATGTTATTAGGTGCTAACTCCAAAATAGTATCTATGCCAGTTTTAAAACTTGCTAGCGTCTCGCCCTCTAAACCTGCAATCAAGTCCATATTAACAATAAAGTTATAGGGAATTGCCATTTTATAAACGGCTAAAAATTCTTCTACAGAATGTTGCCTATTAGCACGCTTTAATACTGCATTGTTAAAAGTTTGAGGATTAATACTAATTCTAGTAACCCTTAATTTTTTAAACATCTCTAATTTTTCTTGCGTTATGGTATCTGCTCTTCCTGCTTCTACGGTAAATTCACTTACATTAAAAGTTAATTCTTGCAAAATTCGCTCTAATTGAACTGTACTTAGTGAAGTTGGAGTGCCACCACCAACATAAATGCTTTTTACGATGTAATTATTTTTTGTAATTAGTTCTTTTGTGCTTTTAATTTCATCTATGAGTGCATTTACATAGGGTTCAATCAAGTTTTTGCACTGATTTATTTGAGCCGACATAAATGAACAGTAACTGCAACGACTAACACAAAATGGAATGTGAATATATAGATTTATCAACTTATCATTTTTCATAATATGCCCTTGATTATTTATAATCTCGCTAATTAGTTTAACTTTCTTTTCACTTACATAATAAAAGTTTTTCAAGTGATTCAACAAACTTAGCCTATTGTATCCGCCATTTAACAAGTCCTGCGCCATTTTAACGGGACGGATTCCTACCAAACTTCCCCAAGGCATTGATTTTTTAGTATATTTACTCAAAGCCTCATACAAACCAAGTTGTAAAAGTTTACGAAGAGTAATATTTTTTTGAATGTCTGTATTATCTAACCTAGTATAAGCAAAAGGCTTAGCATTAATACTAATCGTGTAAGTGTTTTTAATGCTAGCATTTTCTAGTTTTTCGTAATTATGAAAAATAGTAATATCCTCTTCGGTGCTACTATTTTTAGGATAAAAAACCCGTGCTATTTCAAGTAAATCTTTTTCGTAATCTTTTAAGTTTGAAGTTATTTGCATAATACTCCTTTAATTTTCATTAGTTCTATAAATTTCAATAACGCTGTTTAGCGTTTTTAATTTATTTATAAGGTCAGCTAGTTTCTCTATTTGATTGATATTTACTGCTAGATTAATTAAACTTCTATCATTTGATATTTTGTTTGATGAAACAGCTATGATATTTATTTTAAGTTCTGCAATTTTGTTCGTAATAGCAGCGAGTGCACCAGATGCATTTTTAACTATTATGTTAATTTCGGCTTGATAAGTAGCATTTTGAATATTGCCCCACTCAGCTTTTATTAGTCTTTCTTCTTCTAGTTGAGACACTGTTTTACAATTTGCTCTATGAATTGTAGCGCCTCTACCGCGTGATACATAACCTATAATCTCATCGCCCGGAATTGGAGTACAACATTTTGCAAACCTAATTAGCAGATTGTCTAAGCCTTTTATAACAATAACATCGCTTCTAGGCTCTCTTTTTTCAGTCGCTACTTGAGTTTTTACCACAACATCTTTTTTAATAAGAGAATTTTGTTCATCAGCAATACGCAACAACTTAGTTAAAACCTGAGTTGCAGTTAATGCTCCGTGACCTACGCTTGCATAAATATCTTCAATATTTGTTACTGAGTATCTTTCATAAAAATCTTTTAAATCTAATTCATCTAACAACTTGTGAATTTGAATATTTTTAGTTTTTGCCGCTTGCTCTAATATGCTCTTGCCACGCTTTATATTATCCTCACGCCTTTCTTTTTTAAAATAAGCGTTGATTTTACTTTTTGCCGAAACGCTTTTAACAAATTTAAGCCAGTCTCTAGATGGACCCTTGCCGTTAGAAGAAGTTACTATTTCAACAATTTCGCCATTATTTAAAACGGTAGAAAGTGGCACCATTTTGCCGTTAACCTTAGCGCCTACGCATTTATTGCCCACTTCACTATGTACATTGTAAGCAAAATCAACGGTTGTTGAACCAAAGGGAAGTTCAATAATATTTCCTTTTGGAGTTTGAACATAAATTTCTCCAGCATAATCATCTGTTTGCAATTCATCAATAATTTCGCTCGTTGATAACGACTCGGCGTTTTCTATAATTTGCCTAATCCAAGTTAACCTTTTGTCAATAGCATTTTGCTTTGCCTTTGTTTCCTTATATAACCAGTGCGCAGCAACACCATATTCAGCAAAGTCGTGCATTTCTTGCGTTCTTACTTGAATTTCTACAATTTGTTTATTTTCAATAAAAACAGTCGTATGAAGCGACTTATATCCGTTTGCTTTTGGTTTTCCTATATAATCTCTAAATGTATTTTCAATAGGCGTATAAAGCGTGTGAACCTCGCCTAAAATTGCGTAACAATTATGAACATTTGGAACGATAACTCTAATTGCTGTTAAGTCTAAAACATTGTGTAAGTTGCCGCCAGCTCTACCGTGCATTTTTTTATCAATGCTTGATAAATGCTTAATTCTGCCATAGACATAGCCATCAATATTATTGTCTTTTAGTAACTTAGTTAAGCGTTTTATAGTTTTGTTAAGGGCAATTTGCCTCGCTTTGTTGTCTTTTAAAACTTCTTTTGATAAATAATCATATTGTTCAGGCTCTAAATATTTAAAGTTTTCATCCTGCAGTTCGCTTTTAATAAAACTAAGCCCAAGTCTAGCAGCAAGAGGCGCATAAATATCTTTAATTTCCTTATGCAAATGGTCTAATTCTAATTTTGTTAAATGCTTAGGATTTTTTGCAGTAGTCGTAACATCGGCTAGTTTGATAATTAGCGTTCTAATATCTTTTACCATAGTTACAAACATTGCTCTTAAATTAGTTGAGTCTTCTTGATTTTCGTCATAAGTTATTTGGTCAAACCTGGTAGTATCATCAATTAACTTTATAATATTTTTGTCTAAGCCCAACTCTTCTGCTGTCGCCAATTTATTTTTTATAATAGGCAAACAAAGAGCAGCCAAAATACTATCTATATCAATTTTAACTTGACATAAAATATGAGCAGTTTTTGTGCCCGCTTTAAAACTTTCCGTAAACAGCTCTTTTTGTTCGCTAAGCTCATTTGCGGCTGTTAAATTATTAAATATGCTTTTAAATTTTTCAATTTGTTGTTTATCGTAGTGGTTATTTATTGATTTAAGCAATTGTTTCAAACTAAATACCTCCCCATGTTAGGTTTAGCCTTTAAGTTTTTGGTAAAAATTAGAGTTTTCTAAACTAGATTGTATATTTTTGTTAAATTTTAGAGTGTAACTATAATTGTCTTTATGTTCCTCTATTATTTTAAGCTCTTTAAACACTATTAGGCAAGCTAAAAACTGTGCATAGTTAAAGTTTGCGATGTGTTTGTTGATGTCTTTTAAAAAATTAAAGTAAAAATATATGTTATTTGCATTAATTTTTTGTTTTGCAGCTTGTTTAAAAGCATTAAAGTAAATACCAAAAGTTTCTCTTTTTAAACTTAATTTAAAATAATTTTTGTTAAATGCTATATTAGGTACAAAAATTTTTGCATCAGTAGAATTATTTAAGTGTGATATATAGTTTTCCGATAAAATAGCATCGGCAAAAATAATATTGTTAAAACTATTTAAGTTAGTAAAACTATTTAAGCCAAGTATTGATGAATTAATGCCTAGTTTGTCTGTCACTTCAAACAAATGCGTTTGAAGAGATAATTTTTGCAGTAGAGGCTTGAATTTTTCATAAGTTGAAACTTGAGAAAAAACTATTAAATTGCCTAGTGGGTGTTTTTTACATTCATCTTCAATAAAAGCTTCAAAATTTTCAGTTTTATATATTTCATAATTTGGAGTTTTTTCAAGTTTTTCATAACTTAATTGCTCCAAATAATTGCCTTTAATAAAACAAGGTGTTGCTTTTAGATTGATATCGCTAAAATTAACAGCTTTTATAATGCCTCTAATGCTTTCTTTGCCTCTAAAATTATTTATTTGAACATCAATTAAAGCATTTTTATTTTTATAATATTCATAGTTTAAAAGGTTATTTGCGCCATTAAAATTGATTAAACTAAATTCTTTGTTAAAAAACATAGTCAAATGTTCAGGAAATTTTCCCATAACAGCGTTTTTTGAATATTTAAAATATAAATTAAAAATTGGTAAAGCGTTTTTATGCCCGAATGGTGCTAACAAATTTAATTGTTTAACAAAATCAAGTGTAATATCGCTAAGTTTTAAACTTAAGTCGTAATATTTTTTAGGATAAAAGTAACTTATATCAAAAAGTTTATCAAAGCAAGCGATTAACTGCTCTTTAAACTCATCAAAATTTTGCTCACTAACAGTAA
This sequence comes from Clostridia bacterium, assembly GCA_028702545.1. Lineage (GTDB taxonomy): Bacteria > Bacillota > Clostridia > Christensenellales > UBA1242 > STF1-184. The sequence goes on along the minus strand of JAQVOQ010000030.1, from coordinate 1,575 downwards.
GTCCTGCAGCCATTGTATGCCCACCAAACGCGTCAATGTTGATTTTGACACAACTTATCGCCTTGTGGATGTCTATGCCGTCAATACTGCGTGCAGAGCCTTTAAACTTGCCATTTATTTGTGAAAACAAAATCGTTGGCTTATTAAACTCATCACATAACCTTGCCGCCACAATTCCTAAAAGTCCTGCGTCCCACGAAGGGTCAGATAATATTATAACTTTTTCATAAGTTAAATTAATTTGACCTAGTTTTGCTATTGCACTATCATAAACTTTTTGACACAAATCTTGCCTCAGTACATTTAATTCTAGCAATTTTTTAATTATATTTGCTATTTTTCGCCTGTCTTTTTCTAAAAACAATTCTAAGCCAACTTCCGCTTCGCCCATTCTGCCAGCAGCATTGATTTTTGGTGCAACCTTAAAGGCAATATCAACACTAGTTAAAGTTTGTTCGCTCAGTTTAAGTTCTTTAAATAACATCTTAAAGCCTTCGCGTGTTTTGGTTTTTAATTTTTCTAAACCTAATTGCACAATCAGCCTGTTTTCATCGGTTAAGTCTACAATATCCGCAATAGTTGCCACTGCTGCAATGTCTAAAAACTCTAAAAATGCATCTATTCCGCTTAGAGCCTGCACTAATTTTAATGCAACACCCGAACCACACAATTCATTAAATGGATAAGCTTGATTTTTGATTTTAGGATTTATAATTAGGCAGTTTGGAGTAAACTGTGGCACTTCGTGGTGGTCGGTTATTATAATATCCATACCTAAACTTTTTGCATATTCTACTTCTTCTATTGCTGTTATTCCGCAGTCCACAGTTATTATAAGGTCGGGATTAAAAGTGTTTTTTATTTTATCTAATGCGCCGGTTGTTAAGCCGTATTCATCAATGTAGCGATTAGGTAAAAAATAATCTACTCTAACTCCTTTTTCTTTTAAATAAAGATAAACAATGCTGGTTGCACTCATGCCATCAACATCATAGTCACCAAAAATTAAAATATGTTTTTTGCTTTTTATAGCTTCATTAATTTTGTTTACGACTGCCGGCATATCTTTAAGTAAAAATGGGTCATAGACATTGTTTAAATTAGGGTGTAAAAAAGCATTGATTTTTTGTTCAGTATCAACTCCACGCAAAAACATAAGTTTAACGATTGGTTCGCTTATGTTAAACTTAGTGCTCAATTCTCTTATTGCTCTAAAATTTAAATATTTTTCTGGTCTTTTTTCTATATTCATTGTTTTCCTTTTAAGCGCAAGTTTAAAACATAAGCCCCCTATGTTAGGAAGGCTCATAAAACTAAACTTGTAAAATATCTTGTTTTTCTGTTTTTACCTTTACATTTGACAAGGTTTTTGTACCTTTATTTTTTGGTCTTGTTTTATCGTTTACAATAGCCCAAATTGGTGTTGTAATAAATATTGATGAATATGTTCCTGCAATTAAACCAAATACGATAGGAATAGCAAACTCTCTAATTGTTGGTACGCTTATAATAGCTAAAACAGTAATGGTAAATAAAGTAGTAAGCGAAGTATTTATTGTTCTAGTAAATGTTTCT
>JAQVOQ010000102.1 GCA_028702545.1 Clostridia bacterium | reverse complement strand
AAAAAGCTGTTCCTGCTAAAAAAACAGTTGCTAAAAAAACAGTTGCAGAAAAAGCTGCTCCTGTTAAAAAAGCAGTTACAGAAAAAGCTGTTCCTGCTAAAAAAACAGTTGCTAAAAAAACAGTTGCTAAAAAAGAAGCATAAAAATGCATTTAAAAAAAAACGAGGTTTATTCCTCGTTTTTTTTGTGCAATTTAGTTAATACAAATGCTTTTTTATTTAATTTTTTATAGCGTTTTAAAAATTTTTTAGATATAGGCAAGTTTGCCTCGTTGTTTGATATAATCCTAAGTTTTAAAAAACCCAAAAACTTTTTTTTGAGTTTTTTATTTTTATTTAATAACATATTTTACACCTCTTTCAACATTTTATGTTCAAAGGGCATTATTTTCAATAATTACTGCCAAATTATATGTTTAATATTTTTAAAACTATAAAGTTAATTCCCGCTTCGGCATCAAGTTTGCCCGTTTTTGTTTTATAATCAACTTCTACATATAAATCATTTATTTTCTTTAACTTAACAGCGCCAAAAGCTTTTACTTGACCAGATGCTTTTTTTATTGCAAACTCTTTAACATCAAGCTTATCGGCTAATTCTTTATTAGTGTATCCCTCACTAACTGCTATATAAAATAATCTTCTAAAATGCCTATAAATAGTCGCCAAAATAGCGCTTGTACTGTTTTTACTAGCAAGTAGCGTATTTAACACGGAATAAGTGTCTTGTGCATTTTTGCGGCACAATGCCTCGGTCAATTCATAAACCTCAAATTCTAAGTCTTTATTAACATTTTCTTTAATCATTTCAACGGTTATAGTGTCATCATCGCCTAAATAGCTTATAAGTTTAAGCAATTCCATATTAATTTTAGATAAATCTAAATTGCAATAATCAATCAAAAGTTCTCTTGCAATAAACTCTATTTTTTTTCCAGATTTTTTTAATTCGTTGTCAATAAATCTTTCAAGCAAATTTGCATTTAAGGAGTTACAATCAACAAATTCTGCATATTTTTTTAATAAGTCAAAATAATTACTTCCTTCATTTGATACTAAAACTAAGCAAGTGCTAGTGTTAGGATTTTGCAAATATTCCTCTATTTTTTTAACTAATGCGTCAGATTTTTTCTTTTCATATTCCTTTACTACAACTAACTTTTTGTTAGCAAAAAACGGCATTGTGTTGCAAGCATCAATTACTTTTTCAGGTTCTAATTTATCAGTAGAAAAAAGCACGGAATTAAGTTCTGCATTAGCCTCAATGGTTATATCTTTAATTATTTCCTCAGCTTTTTGTTTTAAGTAAATATCAGAACCACTAATTAAATAAGCCGTTTTTATTTCCAATTTTAAATTTTTCTTTAAATCTTCAAATTTCACGCATCTTCTCCCTAATAACTTATGCTTATTGTATCATAATTTAATTTTACTTGCAACGAACCAAAACTATTTGTATCGTATAACTTGCTCGGTTTAAAGTTTAGTGCATTCGTTTTAACCAAAACATAATTTAAAGAATCATAATTAACATTTAGACTCAAAATATTGTTAATATTATCACTCATTTCATCTAACACCAAAATATTTAACTCGGGGTCTATTAAAGCGTTTAATGCTTCTATTTTTGACGCGTTTAGATTACTGGCGGAAAACATAATTTCAAAGTTATTAACTTCAATTTTTAGGGCTAAACCTTCATTTAAATATGTAAAAGATGTTATCGTCAAATTCTGTTCACTAGTCGCCTCATTTGGCTCTAACTGCACTAACTGCGTAAATATCGGCAAATCGCTAACGAGCGAATAGAGTAAAATATTGCTATCAGTTTCTAATATAAATAATCTTTTTGCATAATAACTTTGTGCTAAATGCGCAACAACACTTTGCATTTTCTCATTATAATTTGTAATAATTATGCCTTCTAAACTTTTTATCTTACTAGTTTTTAAATAGTTTTGAATATTATATAAATCCCAACTACTACCCTCACCGACATCTACTAAATATGTTAGATTGTTATCTGTTGAAATTATTGCTGAATTTTTAACTCCATAAATTTTACTAACGGAATAATAACTAAAGCTAGTTGGCAAATTAACTAGAGTTATGCTAATTGCCATTACAACTATAAGTGTAAAAGTTGTTATCAGTTTTAATTTAGGCTTTAACATTACAAAGTTTGATAAACTAAACACAAAAACATAATAAATAATGGTTGCAAAAAGCCCAAACGAAAATAAACTAACACTTGCAAAACTAACGCTAGACACAAATTTTGCAATTAAATAAACAAAAGTAAATGCTAAGTTAGGAATAATAAATAAAAAACTAAATAAAGGCAATATGGCAGTTAAAATAACGCTAACAAACAAAACTATGTAACCTAGTGTAAACAGTGGTAGCGCCAAAACATTTGTAATAACCGATAACAAATTAAATGAATTAAAAAAGTAAATTAGCAGTGGCAAAGTTGCAATTTGAGCCGATAATGTTAAACTTATAGCACTGCTTAACCACTTTGGCATATCAATTCTTTTAAACAACTTTGTAAATATAGGATAAAAAATAAAAATACCAAAAACGCTAGCAAAACTCAATAAAAAGCCCGCTGTAAATAAACAAATAGGGCTAATTAACAAAATTATAATGCCTGCAAAACTAAGGCTAGACAAATTATCATTTTGCTCCCCTAACAAACTGCCAAAGATTAATGTTAATGCCATAATGCTTGCCCTAACTATAGACGCCGAAAATCCGCACAAATAAGCATAGCCAAAAAGCAATATTGCAAGCAATACAAACTGTAACTTTTTATTAAGTTTTAAAGCATTGAATATGAACAGTATTATAAGCACTAAAAAGCCAACATGCAAACCACTTACGGCTAAAATATGTGCTATCCCACTAATTGCAAAACTATCATAAATATATGTATCTATTGTTGTTTTGTCACCGAACAAAACTGCATACGCCATATTTGCGTTGTCTTATGATAAATTAGTATCTAAAATACTTTTTACGCTCTCTTTTATGCTTTCGTCT
>JAQVOQ010000101.1 GCA_028702545.1 Clostridia bacterium | reverse complement strand
TCTATATTTGTAACAGAAAAATTATTATTAAAATTTAATATATCAGCGGTTTTGCTAAGTGCGTAAAAGATAATGAAATCTGTATCATGCGCCCAATACATAGCTGCGATACGTTAGTAACAAGCGAAAAAGCGCACACTAGAATTTTGTGTATCATAGAAACTTATCAAAATGTGCTAATCTGATATTGTTGAAAACAATAACATTAGCTTATGATCTCAACAAAATTTCTTCACTATATTTGTTGAAAAAAAATATTTCAAGATGATTAAAGTTAAAACAATAAATACCAACATTGCAGCTAATATTTTAAACGTTTCTGAAGCAACAGTGCGCAATTGGATGAAATCAGGTTTGTTAAACTCAGAACTGACTATTGAAAATGTTAAATTCATCAAATCATCAATTTCAAATGGAGAAATAGAACGTCTAAATAAACGAGCAAATAAATCCAAATCATCGAAATCTTTTGTTCCGTCTGAATACACTAATGATGAAAGCATTCTTAATGTTGTACATGAAATTGTAAATCAGTCTCAAAGTCAATTTAAAAACATCTCAGAAGCAATCTTCAACATTGCAATCGCATTTATAGATGAAGTTAAAATTATAAATCAACATTGTTGTTTTAACAGAACTGCATTAAAACAAGTTTTTGACAATTTCAATGAAAATAGTTTATATAAACCTGACATTAGCTTTTTAACAAAAATTACAAATAAAGTCTCGCTTTTAAAAAAATCTGATACTACAGATGTCTTAGGTTTATTGTATCAGTCATTATTAACTGAAGGTGATAAATCCCAAAAAGGTAGTTACTATACTCCTACTAAAATCATAGATGAACTAATAAACGATTTTAACAATACTATCGAATCTTTTTTAGATCCATGTTGTGGAACCGGCGCATTTATTTTAAGTGCAATAAAGCTAAAGCACATCAAACCTCAAAATATTTATGGAGCGGACTTAGACAAGAATGCAGTTTTTTTAGCCAAGATAAATGTTTTAAATGCTTATAAAGATTTTAATGAAGTTCCCAAAATATTCCATATCGATACCCTTAACGAACTAGCAACAGGTGATTTTTTTTGTGAAACAAATTATTTAATTGGAAGTATTGATGCAATCGCTACAAATCCGCCATGGGGAGCGAGTAAGAATTCCTCTCCATCAGCAAAGTATGAAAGACTACTTGGATCAAAAGAGATTTACTCTATGTTTATTCTCAAATCAATCGAATTATTAAAAGAAGATGGTGAGATGAATTTCTTATTACCAGTGTCTATATTAAATATTCAAACTCACAAGAACATAAGAAATATACTCTGCTCAAAGACTAAAATCGTTTCGATAAAAGAATTTGGAAGGGCTTTTACTGGCGTATACACTCCTGTAATCTCTATTCATTCTAAACTATCAAAGAGAATCATACCAAATGAAGTTAGAATACAAACATTAGATAATTTATATTCAATAAAACAAGATAGATTCATTAAAACTAAAGATAATGTTTTTGACATTAAAGTTAATGAAACACGCCAAGATCTAATTGATAAATTGTATTCTATACCACACCATACATTAAAGGGTCATGCCAAATGGGCATTAGGCATTGTAACTGGCAATAACAAAGAACATTTAAAGCCGATCATCAATAGTGATTTAGAACCAATTTTTAAAGGAAGTGATATCAATTACTATTATCTTAAAAGCCCAACAAATTACATAAAATATGAACGCGAATTGTTTCAGCAAATTGCTAAAGATGAGTTCTATAGAGCAAATGAAAAGCTAGTATATAAGTTCATTAGTAACAAATTAGTTTTTGCTTATGATTCAAAAAAATCATTAACTCTAAACAGTGCTAATATTTTAATTCCAAACATTCCCAATAATAATATCAAAACGGTTTTAGCTTTTTTAAATTCTAGCATTTTCCAGTTTCTACATAAAATTAAATTTTCAACTCATAAAATATTAAAAGGTGACTTAGAAGAATTACCATTCCCAATTATTGACAGTTCAACACAAAACGAAATAATTAAATATGTTAATCGTGCAATTGATGGAAATGAAAACACTTTTGAAATTATTGACGATATAATATTCAAAATTTTTAGAGTAACAGAAACAGAAAAAATAATTATAAAAAATCTAGTTAAATAATGGAATATACTGCTGAAAACATAAGAGATGGAATTTTCGCACTTAATACAAGAAGATTTGGCACTGTAGCAGAAAATTTAATTAAAATACTTGCAAATGCTGACTGGGGTAAAAACCTTTCTCACGATTTGTACGACAAAAGCTCCCTCCAAAGAATTGAAGTTAAGTTTTCTAGAGCACTAAAATCGAGTCCTAGTACAATCGACGAAATGAATATTATTGAACAAATAGTTTCTGCTGATGATAAATCAAGAATGATTAAATCAAACGAATGGGAAAGTTCTAAATTCGACTGTAATATACAGCAAGTTAAACGAACTGCGTTCGATATACTATATTATGGAATCTTCTTTTCAGATAAAGTAATGATTTTTAAAATTCAATCTGAAGAAATTGGTAAAGAAATACAATATTCTGACAAACAACATAGAGGGAATTTAGGTGAGGGTCAATTTCATTTAAATAATCGAACCTACAATCATCATTTGAAAAATCATTTAGAAAAAGAATTAACTTACAAAGAAATTTTAGACCTATTGATGAAACTTCAAAGTTCTGATCAAAAAAAGAATTCTACTATTAGTCGATTTCTATTCTTATTATTTTAAGATAATTAAATCTTTTTTCCACATGTTTTTCAGTTACTATTCTTTTTAAATTATTGCATTTAATCATGATAAAGAGGTTAAAATAAATCGCCAGTTACTAACAACACCTATATGTAATGCGGACAGCGTGGGTACTTGGAAGTGAATCGCTTTTCCGTTTGCCGCCAAATTTTTTGATTTGGCTTTTAGCTAGAAAATTAAAAACAAAATAAAAAAATTTGGCTCCGTGCGAACTTTATAGTGATATTACTATTTCTTTTCCGCACTCCACATAGCTGCA
>JAQVOQ010000029.1 GCA_028702545.1 Clostridia bacterium | reverse complement strand
ATATTTATACAGATGGAGCGTGTAGCGGTAATCCTGGTCCTGGTGGCTGGGCTGCTATTTTGATATATAACGGTAAAGAAAAGGAGTTAAGTGGTAACAGCCCTAACACAACGAACAACAGAATGGAGTTGATGGCTCCTATTATGGCCCTAAAGCAACTTAAAGAGCCGTGTGAGGTTACAATTTACACAGATTCTGCTTATGTGCACAACGCCTTTAAAGAGGGCTGGCTTGAGGCTTGGCAAAATAATGGTTGGCGAACTTCAACAAAAAAAGAAGTTGCTAATCAAGATTTATGGAAGTTGCTTATTAGTGCCACTCATACGCATAATGTTAAATGGGTTAAGGTTAAAGGGCATTCCGATAATATCTATAACAATAGGTGTGACAAATTAGCCGTTGATGAAATAAAAAAAATAGAGGATTAAACCCCTATTTTTTATTGTTAATATTATTTTAAATCTCTTTTACTAAATATTCTTAAAGCCATAATTAAGAAAATCATCATTGTAGAGCCTAGCACAATTGAACTAAATATAAAATCACTGCCTATTAAAATTGGTGGAGTAAGTAGTGAGTTTATCCCCATTGAAGAATAATTTGTTAAAAATGATGAGCCAAAGTATTTAAATAAGTTTGTGTTAGTTAGAGGAATATATCTTAACCAACTAACGCCACTTACAAAGGCTAAAATCATAGATACAAAATATACTAGTATAGATATTGTTACAGCACCTGTGTAAGATTTGAATATGCTAGAAATTGAAACTGCAATAACAACATAGAATAAAATCTCGGCAAATAATGTAAGTAAGTAAATACCAAACATTATATAAGGTGACATAATCAAAACATATTGAGAGTTAAATATTGATAAAATAGGTAAAGATGAGGCTGTGAACAGGTAAGTACCCGTAAGTATGCTCGCTATAGCGCCAATTATTAGGAACATAGCGCCAACTTTAAGTGCCGCAACCATTTTGCCTAAAAATATTTTATAGCGTTTATAAGGTCTCATAGCAAGTAATTTCATAGTGCCGTTTGCTTCTTCGCCCGCTATCATACCAGCGCCTAAAACTACAACATAAATTATAATTACAAATGAGAATAACTCAAGCGTAAAGTAAGCAAAGTCAAAAGCATTAACTGAGGTATTTGAAGGTGAGTCAACATTAAAAGCATTAGCGTAGTTATAACTAAAGTCTTCCTCTTGGAATAAATAAATATTTTTTGTTAGAGTTTCTTGTAATTGATATTTATTTATAGTTTCATAGCCAGTAAATTTTCTTACTTGCTCATTAGTGTAAGTACTAAAAGCATTTATGTACATAGAATTTAGTGCAATTTCTTTAAATTGAGCAATCGTTAACTTGTAATTAGAAATCAAAGTTTTTATATTTAATAAATCCTCAGGTTCTTCACTAGCCGAATTTGCTGTATTAAATGCTATGATGTCATTGTTAATGGTAACTAACCTTGCATTTGCTTCTATTAAATAAAGAGTGTTTAATGAATTTATAATGCTCTCGGCAACAATAAAAGGTTCAATTTGATTAATTCTATTTTCAATTACATTTAAAAAGTCTAATGCATTTATATTATTTAAAATTACTGTATTGTCCGCTTCATCTGTATCAATAATCGTATTTTCACATAATTCTAAAAATTGTATTAAGTTAACATGAGTTTGTTGTGAAATTAAAATTTTAGAATAAGGTTCATCATAAATTTGGTTATATAAGTCCCTAAAAGCAATAATTGTATCTTTTAGCTCGTGCTTAATCGCATCTATTTCGCTATCTAGTCGTGCCGTGTTAATGTATAAACTATAAGAGGTATATTTTATATCAATAGCTTCAAGCGCATCTCTCAAATCTTCAATTGGGGAAGAAGTAGAGGCATAAGCTGTAATTGTTGCATTCATGCTAGCTAATTCGGCATCATAATTTGATTTTGATTCAAAATTTGCGGGGCTAGAGAAATGAGTATAAATAGCGCCTACTGTCGTACCCGGTATAGTTACAATGCCATTTGATCTATTAGGAACTGAATAAACAAAAGCAGAGCCCGCTATAATTAAAATAAATAAAAATGCCATAACAAAAATACCAGGTCTAGCGAATATTTTTTGCATTTCTGATTTTGATAATTTAAATATCTTCATTTAATAACTCCTTAAAATATAGCGACAGAAGCTGACCTATTTCTATGTTTTTCAATAATTTCCATAAATACTTCTTCTAAGCTTTTTGTAAGTGTGGTAACTCCATAAATAGAAATTCCTTTAGCAATTAACGCACTAGTAGCTTTTGGGATATTTTCGTCTTGTAAAGGGAATATAATGCTATTACCAGCGATTTGCACTTCAACATTAAGTTTAGACATTATAATTTTACCTGCGTAGTTAGGGTAATCCACTCTTATGCTAATTTTTTGAGATTTTTCAGCAGTTTGTTTAATTTCTTGTAAACTTTTAACTTCAATAATTTTACCATTATCAATGATTGCAATAGTGTCACATAATTGCTCCATTTCTGACAATATATGGCTAGATATGATGATAGAAATCTTTTGTTCGTGAGCTAGTTTTTTTAAAAAACCACGCATTTCTTGTATACCTTCAGGGTCTAGTCCATTTGTAGGTTCATCTAATACTAGAAGGCGAGGGCTGTGAAGCAAGGCTTGTGCTATTCCAACTCTTTGCCTCATACCGAGTGAATAAGTTTTAACCTTGTCTTTTATACGGCTCTGCATCCCAACTAATTCTATAACTTCTTTAATTTTTGCTCTTGTTATACCATTATAAAGGCTAGCATAATATTTTAGGTTATCAATACCTGACATATAAGAATAAAGTTCGGGATTTTCAATAATACCGCCGATATTGTTAACTGCTTTTTCAAATTTACGAACAACATTGTATCCGCAAACTTCAACTAATCCACTCGTAGGTTTTGCTAAGCCTGTAATAATTTTTAAAGTAGTCGTTTTACCAGCACCATTAGGCCCTAAAAAACCAAAAATTTCACCTTGAAATACTTCAAAAGAAATATTGTCAACAGCTTTCCTTTCGCCATATATTTTAGTAAGGTTACGAACCTTTAAAACAAAACTTGCCAAACGGTGCACCTCCGCGGAATTTATTACCAATAATTTTATCATAAACAAGTTATTTTGTAAAGAGTTAAAAATATTAAACAATAAAGTTGTAATAATTTTGTATTTATAGTATTATTTTTTTATAACAAAAACAAATTATACTTTCTTTAAGGATATATTTATGAAAACACACAAAAAAATCAATATAAAAGCGATATTATTATTTTTAACACTCTTACTTATTATAGTTAGTAGTTTGTTTGTTACATTTTTTTATGCCGATGTTACAAATGTCTTTTTTAAAATTTTTATTGTGTGCCTCTTAACTTTAACATTTGTTTCATTTTTAACAATGTATATATTAAAAAAAGTACAATTATATAAAATATTGTATGTAAGCATAATTGCAGTAGCGATTATTGCTATTTTTTATGTTCTTTTAAAAAACTTTGATATGCTGGCATTTTTTGATTCGGCAGAGCAGATAAAACTCTTTATTTTAAGCACTGGTGATGCAGGTAAAGCAGTGTTTATGCTAATACAATTTTTGCAAGTTTGCTTAATTCCTATTCCAGCACTAATAACAACGCTTGCTGGAGTTGCAATATATGGTGTTTTTGAAACGGCAATACTTAGCACGATTGCAATAATACTCGGTTCACTATTTGCATTTTTTGTTTTTGGAAGATTTTTTGGTTATAGATTAGTTCGCTGGATAGCAGGTCAAGAAGTTACGGATAAATATAGAGATTTGTTAAATAAAAAAGGTAAGTACCTACTCGTTTTAATGTTTTTACTTCCGATATTTCCAGACGATTTACTTTGTATGATAGCGGGAATTACTACGATGAGCGGTAAATTTTTTACAATAGTGACACTTATAACTAGACCAATTACCACTTTTGCAATTTGCTATTTTGGTGGAGGTGCTATTATACCGTATTCTGGCTGGGGTCTCGTTGCTTGGCCAATAATTATAGTGCTAATGGCAATATTATTTGTTTGGACTTATAAAAATAACGAAAAAATAGAAAATTACTTTTTAAGCAAATTTTCTAAAAACTAAAAATCAATAACTAATAAAAGAGAGCTATAAAAGCTCTCTTTTTTATAAATAATATTTTTTGCGCTTTAATAAAATGAATTTTATTATAGGATAAATTATTAAGTTGATTGATAAAACAGCCGGCAATAACCAAGTAGAAATAAAATCCATTGTGTTTAGCGAGTTCATTCCTAAAAATAGGTTAATTGCATAGATAAATATTAAAGTAATTAATAAAACTATAAAATTATTACTTAATTTGCTCACTAGATTGTAATTAACTTCTTTCTTCTTTGATGGATTAAATAAATAAGTAAAAGCGTTAAGTAAAACTGGAAAGCAGTTTATAATTGCTGCAATTATAAAAATCAAACTATTTGCAGTTGTTATGTAGTGTGCATTGGTTAAACCTATGTAGGTTGCTACAATTTGAATCAGCATTATAATAAATAGGGCAAAGCTTAAATTAAGATTTAATTTGTTTATAGAGGCATAACTAGTCGTCATCAATACGGCTTTTTGTTCAGTTTTATGTGTTCTAACTTTAATACCACTCAAATAGGTTTCATCTAACAAACCGTTTGAATAATCATCGCGAGCAATATTAGCATTAAAGTTTTTTAATTCCTTAACGGGTTTGCTTAATAATTGATAATCTTTATCTTCATAATCATTTGTAGGGGGTTGTTGCTCTACATTTTGAGGGGTAATATAATTATAAGTGTAAGTTGGTGCAACACCGTTAAATAATAAGTTATTATCATTTTCTCTTGAAGCTGCTTTTTTAGCCTTTAAGCTGATGTTTACATTATCAAAAACATTCATTCTTGGCAAATTTTTTATAGAAGAGGCATTTTCTTCTTCATCCTCGCTGAACAAATCACCTAAAATGCTTTTATAATCAATATCATCCTCAATTTTAGGCTCGGATAATTTTGCAGTCGTTTTTGTCGGATTTGCAAAAATTGGAGTTTCTTCTTTGATAAAAGGTAAGGGAGGTTCCTCTTTTTCTTCTGTCTTTTCTTCAAACAACTCTTGTTTTGCTCGTTTAGTTTCCTCTAAGCCTAAATTATTGAAGTTAAAGCTTATTTTTTCTTTTTCGTTATTTTCCTTTAATTCAAACGAACCATATAATGAGTCAGAATTTTCTAGAGTTGTATCGGTTTTATAGTTAAATGATGGTTTGTATTCCGCTGGTTTATTTAAAAAGTTCTTCTTTTTATTTAAGAGATTGTGCTTGTGATCTAAAAAGTCCTTTTCAGTAGCAAGATTTTTTAGATACTTAATAGGAGTTTTGCCTATATTTTCGTTATTTAAAGCGGGTTCTATATTAATTCCACTCAAACTTACGCTTTTTTCATTTTCAAATAGTGGCATTTGCACATATGTTGTTGGAATGGATGTATATTTTTCCTTTTTTACCTCAAACTTAGGTTCGTTTTGAGTTTGTGCAAATTCTTCTGTAAGTTTAGTATGTTGTTCTTCTTCAATTATTTGAGTAGGGGCAGGTTGTTCTAAAATTTCTTCATTTTTATCATCTTTAACTTGCTCTTGCAAATTTATGCTAAATAAATCGTATTGAAGTGGGTTAATGGTAGGTAAAACAATGCCTGTTGCAGTTTTTTTAGGTTCTTCTATAACTGAAGATTTTACTATATTAGTTGTTTTTTCAAGATTTTCGCTTTCTTTAATAAAATTATTTATCTCTCTATCATTTTTGTTAAGTGAATTAACAGTTTTTTGCACTTCATTAATCGTTTTGTTTAATGCTTTAACCTCAGCATTTATGCTTGACGCTCTTTTTGGTTTATCTTCATCGTTAAATAGCTCATTTACAAACTGTTTGCTATCACTCCACTCAATTTTTGAGTTATTTACTTTATCTAAACCTTTTTCGGTTATGTTGTAATAGTGCCTGCGACCACCAATATCAGAATCTTGCCAATACGAAGTAATAAGACCCGAAACCTCCATACGCTTTAAGCTGCTATATAGGCTTGGCTCTTTTAATATGTATTCGCCGTTACTTTTTTCTTCAATTTCTTTAATAATTTCCCAGCCATATTTGTCACTAGTGCTAAGCGCCTCTAAGATAAGTGCGCCAACACTGCCACGCTGAGCGCCAGTTGCAATGCTTTTTTTCATAAAAAACTCCAAAAAATTATATATATACTTTAATATTACAAAAAAATAATAAAAAAGTCAACATAATACTATGCAAAACAAAAAATTTAGTACTATGCAAACTACCTGAAAGCCTTTTATTATTTGACAAATACGCCCTAAACTAGTATTATTTGATTAAACTAAAAAAGGGGAGAAAGCATATTGATTAAGCCAGATGTTTTGATAAAAAGCAAACGAAAAAGCTTGAGTTTAACGATTAATAACGATGGGCACTTGATTGTGCATGCTCCTAAAAAAATGCAACTAGAAGAAATTTTTTCTTTTATAGAAAAAAAGCAAGATTGGATAAAAGAAAAAAAACAAAAAGTATTTAACATTCTGCAAATAAACAAAAAAGTTATGAATTATGAACAAGTGCTATTTTTAGGCAAGTTATATAATATGGTTAGAGTAAAAGGTATTAAAGAAGTGTTACTTGAAGGCAATTTTTTGTGTATACCAGAGCATATTAAGCCCGAAAAAGTGCCACACTTACTTAAAAATTGGCTAGTAGGTATGGCAGAAGAGGTAATTTTAGATAGGCTAGATTATTTTGCCGAGCTTATGGACTTAGACTTTGAGAGCGTTAAAATAGTTAATTCTAGGGCAAAATGGGGCAGTTGTGATCGCAACTTAAACCTTACTTTTAACTTTAAAATGGTAATGTTGCCACCAATTATAATAGATTATATTATAATTCACGAACTGTCGCATATTTTAGAACTCAATCATTCGCCTCAGTTTTGGGAGGTTGTAGCTAGCATTATGCCTACATACAAAAAGCAACGCGAAACCTTAAAAAACAGCAACTTTTTGCTTAATATGTTTTTAGGCAAAAGCAGTAAAACAAAAAATATAGTAAGCAATCATTAAAAAAACTATTTAATAAATACTTGTGATATTTTTTAATGATAAATTATATAGGCTTTTTATATTACTATATAAGTTTGTTTTAATAGTATATAAACTTGTACAAAGCAGGGTACTGCAATAAATATATCAATATAAGTATATTTAAACTATTCGCTAAACACAGCTTTTACGAATAGTTAGGGCTATATTTTTTAAACTAAACTATTCAAAAAACCTTATATTTAATACTTTTTAATTATAAAGCTTTTTATGTTTTAATTGTTTAATTAACAAATATAGTTTTGTTTTTATACTTTTACATTTTTTTAAAATAAAAATTTATACTTACTACTATTCATATATAAAAATAAAAACAGCCTAAACGGCTGTTTTATAAATTTTTTCAAAATTCTTAAAAAAGAAATCTATTAACTGTATTAAAGTTTTTGCTTTTTTTATGCTGTATGAATTAGTATTACGCGAGTTAAACATAAATTCATTTTTGTTTGCTAGCTTGAAGTTGTGCAAATCGGCATTTTTTAGATAATTTAGCGATTTTACAAAAGCGTTATAAAAATTATCATCAATCAGTAGTTCATTTGGCACATTATATATTAAAGTTTCAATAAAGTTTAAGGTATCAAAAGATTTTTCCTTTAAAACGCCAAAACTTAGCATCTCAAATTCTATTGATTTTATAATGCGCACAACATCATAATAGTTTTTTGTCGCTTGCTCTTTATTGTCAAACTGTTCAATCAATGATAAAAAGTTTTCTTTGTAATAATCACCCAAATATTCATACTCAAAACTGCCGTTAAAGTTATAACCTACTATAATTTTTACTTTTATCATATTATCAAGGTTAACCATTATTACATTTTTACTATTAAATATTTTTGTGTTTTCGTCTAGTTGTTTAATAAGCTCTTTGAACATCATTCCAGCAAGCATTTGGTCTGTTATTACATTAGGCATTTGAGCTAATCTCTGTGTTTTTTTGTTAAGTTTTTGCATTTTAGAATAAGCTATTACCTGCTCTTTATTTTCTTTTAAGCTAATAAAAATAACTAGAGGAGATAAACCAGCTAAGTTAGTATTTAATACATGGTCGCCGGCAATAAAAAAATTAAGCCTATTTTCAGCTATATTATTGTTTTTACAAACATCTACTATTGTATTTTGAAGCAAATCATTAATATCTTTATAAAACTCTAACGATAGACTTTCATTTTTTAATTGTTCTTTCATATCGTTCATTATGCTAACTTTAATTGCCATACTCAATCCACCTTTTTATAATTTAATTATAATTTAAAAGATTAAAAGTGTCAAACATAACACTTATTTTTTTATTATAATAAAGTTAGTTGCAACTATTCGCAAAATTATGTTAGTATTTGTTATAGAGGTAACTAACATATGCAAAATATTTCATATTTTAACGAGCGCAATAAAGATAATAATATAAAACTTAAAAAGCAACTTTATTCTTTGCCTAGTTTTGTACTGGAATTTTTTATGGGAGTTGAAAACAAAACAACTTCATTAACAAGGCTTGGCTACGCACAAGACTTAAAAATTTTTTTTCATTTTTTAACTACTCAAGTGGCAGAATTTGAAGGCAAAAAGGTTCAAGATATTACCGTTAGCGACTTTAACAAGTTGACAGCAATGCATTTAGAAATCTTTTTGAATTATCTTAATTTATATGATTATAACGGCAAAACTTATACAAATTCATCAAAAAGTAAGGCGAGAAAACTTTCTACTATTCGTTCTTTTTTAAAATACTTTTTTAAAAAGGAAAAAATAAACTCTAATGTTGCAACAAAAGTTGATCTTCCTAAGATTCACGACAAGGAAATTGTAAGACTTGAAGTTGATGAGGTTGTAAAACTGCTAAATCAAGCCGAAAATGGCACTCACCTAACCCCTACCGAGCAAGGTTTTCATAAACATACGGCAAAGCGTGACTTTGCCATGCTGAGCTTGTTTTTGGGCACAGGAATTCGTATATCTGAATGCGTTGGCATCAATATTTACGACATTGATTTTGAAAATAACGCTTTTACGATAACTAGAAAAGGTGGCAACCGTGTTATTTTGTATTTTGGCGAAGAAGTGGCAAGCGCCTTATCTGATTATTTAGTAGATAGAATAAAAATTAAAGACTTGCCAGAAAACGAAAACGCACTATTTTTAAGTTTGCAAAAAAAACGTATGAATGTTAGAAGTGTAGAAAAACTAGTGAAAAAATATAGTGCTCTAGCTGCCCCACTAAAACGCATTACTCCTCACAAACTTCGCTCTACTTATGGCACGAATTTATATAGAGAAACCAAAGATATTTATATAGTAGCCGATGTTTTAGGTCATAAAGATGTTAACACAACTAAAAAACACTATGCCGCAATTAGTGAAGATATTAGAAGAGATGCCGCAAACAAGGTTAAACTTAGGTAAAAACGCAGTTATTTTGCAAATATCATCGTTAACTGTCTTGCACTTTAAACTAGTCACTTAGGTTTTACTAAGCTCGTACTTTGGAATACAAGCCGAGCCTTGATTTTTGTTAAAATAAATATGTTTTATTTATTAAGCAGTTATTATGGTAAAGTTAATTTATTATTTAGTTTTTTTGTTCTAATTTTTATATAAAACTAGAACAAATGTTTGACAATGTGTTTTAACTGTGGTATATTTAAGGTAAATAAAGACATTGTGAGGTGGAAGGTGAAAAAATCTGAAGAAAATTTGATCGCACTTTTAAATTTTATTAAAGCATATACTAAGCAAAATAGCTATCCCCCAACTGTTAGAGAGATGGCTGCAAATTTAGGTGTAAAAAGCACTTCAACAGTTGCTTATTACCTAAATAAACTAGAAAAAGCTGGCAAAATTAAAAAGAGCCCTTCTAAAAATAGAGCACTTGAATTAGTAGAAAAGCAAAAACCAGAAAAAACAACTTTAAAAAACAACTTTAATCCAGCTTTTTTAACAACAGCCATTCCTATGCTTGGCGTTGTTACTGCTGGTCAACCAATTTTAGCAATTGAAGAGCATGAAGAAGTTTATAATATGCCATCAAGCCTATTTTCAGGAGATGATTTATTTATGCTAAATATTAAGGGTGAAAGTATGATAAATGCAGGCATTCATAATGGCGACAAAATTATTGTAGCAAAGCAAAATCACGCAAAAAACGGCGATATTGTAGTAGCTTTACTTGAAGATGAGGCAACTGTTAAAACTTATTATAAGGAAACTAATAGGTTTAGATTGCAACCCGAAAATGATACCATGGAACCAATTTATGTAACTGAACTTGATATTTTAGGCAAAGTTATAGGTTTAATTCGCAAAATGTAATATGTTAATAACAAAAAAACTATTCTTAATTGAATAGTTTTTTTTATTAGATATTTAATTGCAAACTAAAATTTATTTAGTTTGCAAAATTGTGTTTTTAAGGCTTTCTTTTTCCTCTTCTTCTTTTTTGTTAAGACGAATTATGCTAATTATTATAGATATAATTACAAAAGCTTCTGATACTGCGTTTGTGTAAGCGCCTACTAGTACGCTGTATATTCCGTAGTTAATGCAACCCAAAAGAGTAAAATATCTTAATGTAAAAATATTGTCTTGCCACAAACCTATTGTTCCTAAAATTACGCCGGTTATAGGAAGTAATGTGATTGGACCTTCCCAAAAAATTACTCCAACTACTATTGCAAGAGTGCAAAAAAATATTAGTGAATTAATTTTATTTATTTTATGATCTCTTGAATTTTTAAAAAACCAAATTTTACGAAATAAACCAACTGTTTCTGAAAATGCACCCGAAAAACCGCCCACAAGTGCAAGTGCCGAAATTTTAATGATATTTTCTATTGACTGCATAAATAGCAGTTTTGTTTTTTCTTTAAACTGTACTGATATAATAGCAATTATTAATGCTATGGTGCCTAATATTTGACTTAATATAAACATAATGTAATCCTTCTACTTTTAAGCATTAATTTATTTTTTGCAAGAAGCGCGTTTTTAAAAATGTTATAACTTTATCTAGTCCCTCATCCATTTGGAACCAATTGACTTCAGGCATTGACTTAAACCAAGTTATTTGGCGTTTTGCATAGTTGCGAGTGTTTTGTTTTATTTTTTCTTTTACTTCGTTTAGTGTTATTAAATTGTCAAAATAATCAAAAAATTCTCTATATCCAATTGCGTTCATACTTTGATGGTTTTTGGTTAAATATTTCTCTTTTATCAAATATTCAACCTCGTCTAAAAGTCCCTCATCAAACATTTTATCTACTCGTGCATTTATTGCATTATACAAATCTTTACGGTCTTTTGTTAGTGCAACTAGCGTATAGTCATAAATACTTTCCTCACTGTTTGTTTTGTGCTCAGTTTTGGTTTTGCCACTTACTTCAAAAATTTCAAGTGCTCTAATAACCCTTTTAACATCGTTAAAGTGTAAACTATCCGCACTCTTTTTGTCTACTGTTTTTAAGAGTTCGTGCACATACTTACGACCTTTGTCCTCTGCTAACTTTTCATACTTTTCGCGAATACTTTCATCTTTTGCGGATTGTCCTAAACTATAAGGAAAAAGCAGTGCGCGCATATAAAGCCCTGTTCCACCTACTATTATAGGCAATTTACCTTTTTTGTTCAACTCTTCAATCAACTGCTCTGCACGCTTTTTAAAAATATCAACATTAAAGCTCTCTGTAGGTTCTAATTCTGAAATCAGATGGTGTTTTATGTCCTTTTGCTCTTTTTGCGAGATTTTTGCTGAACCTATATTTAAGTGTTTATAAACCTGAACGCAATCGGCACTAATAATTTCTCCATCAAAAAGTTTAGCACAAGCTAAGCTCAACTTGGTTTTACCAACAGCTGTGGGTCCTCCAATTAATAGTACTTTTGGTTTTTCAATCATCTACAAAATCCTCTTAAACCATTTATCCATTTCTTTTCTTGTAACTTCCACAACAACGGGTCTGCCGTGTGGGCAAAGCAAGGTCATATTGCTCTGTTGCATTTTGTCAAACAGCGTTTCAATCTCTAATTTATTTAAGTTATTGCCCGCTTTGACTGCTGCCTTACAAGATGCTTGTTTTAAGCGATCAATTATTAATTCGCTAGTTTTATTTTTGTTAAGAGCCGTCATATCTTTTAGTATTTCGTTAAAAAACAAATCTATGTTAATTCCAGCTAAAATGCTCGGCACACTTGAAACCTTAAATGACAAACT
>JAQVOQ010000100.1 GCA_028702545.1 Clostridia bacterium | reverse complement strand
GAAAAGATATGAAATTGCTTTACATTTCGGATTCTTGCTTTTTTCGCTTTCTTATTTCAGCTTCAACTTCATCCTTATGGATGAATTATCAAATCCTAATAACTCAATTAACTTATCGAATTGACTCTCACTTAAATGCTCAACAACACTATTTGCTTCTTTTTTTTGTTTCGTATTTTTTATTGAAAATTCTTTATTAAACAAATCGGTTGCCTTTTTAAAGTAAGATTTGTCAATTGAATTATATGTTGTGATGGTTGTCTTAACTGACTTATGACCAAGCAAGGCTTGAATAACTTTTGGGTTTTCATTGGCTTCAAATAACATATTTGAATATGTATGACGCAATCCGTGAAAATGAATTTTATATTCGTCAAATCCATATTTTGTTAAAAATCTATGAAAAATTTTCTTTGTTCCCGAGTAACTCCTAACACTACCATCATTATTTGCAAAGACTAATACATTAGGTGCTAGCAAATCAATTTTATGTTCCTTTCCTTTAAAATATTGTCTTGTCTTATAATCTTCAAGAGCTTCACATAAAATGTCAGGCATTGGAACTTCTCGTACAGAGCAAGCAGTTTTAGTATCACTAACAACAGTTACTCTTTCTTTCACTTTTCCATTTTCATCAAACTTGGGAATTACTGTTATACTGCATTCCACCTTTAATATTTTATTATCAAAATCAATATTTTCCCATCTTAGTGCCAAAGACTCTCCTGTGCGAAGACCTGCAAATAACATAGTAAAGCATAATGGTTTTAAAAAATCATGATTATCCAAATCTTTGATAAATTTATTTCTTATCTCAGGCGATATTGCTTTATATTTATTTTCACTGTCATAAATTTTTCTTTCATTAGATTTTACCTTAGTTCGTGTTGCTGGATTGTCTGATGTAAGTTTGTTTTGAATTGCATATTCAAAAAACTGATTTATTAAAAATTTAACCTTTCTTGTAGAAGCAAGGCTGTAATTATTATCAAGCATATCATTTAATAATCTTTGAATAACAACTGTATTTACATCATCAATTTTCATCTTTCCAATTTTTGGATAGATATGTAATTTAAAATTCCTAAAATTACCCTCAAAAGTTCTAGGTGTTACTTGTGATTTTTTAAAAACTAATAGCCACTCTTCCATCATTTTTCCGAAGCTATTTTTGCTTATGTAATCAAAATTATCACTAGAAATTCTGTTTGTAAGTTCAGTTAACTTTTGTGCGACTTCTAAACGAGTTCTTCCATAAACAGCTTTTCTTATTATTTTTCCGTTTTCATCATAACCAACGGTTGCCATTCCTGACCACATACCATTAGGTCTTTGAAAAATTGAGCCTTCGTTATTTCCTCGTCTAGTTTTGCTTACAATTCTATTTTTTTTACTCATTTGCGACCTCTTGATTTTTTATAGTCATCCATGTGACAAAATTCAAAACACTGACAACTTGTCTTTTTCCTACTTTAGTAGTAGGGAATGTTTTACTGCGTAAAAGTTGCCTAACATTATCTCGACCTAAACCTGTAATTTTAACAATATCAGCACAATCAAAATAATCTTTGCCATATTTATCGCTTAGTCTTTTTGCTTCTGCTGAAATTAGTTGTTCTATTTTTAATTCTTGCATATGTTCTCCTTGCTATTATTCGCTAACCACAAATTAATGTGGCTAGCAGACAATAGTTAAATATTTTTAATCTAATTCAACTTCAACATCATTTTCGTCATGGTTAAATAAACTTAAATAATCTGAAACTATATCATCACAGATGTCTAAATAATAAAATTCAAAATCATTTTCTGCAAAGATATTATAGAAGGCATCTAAGATATTATCGCCTAAGTTATTTATTGTTTTTCGATTTTCCTCGTTTAAAGCACCATTATCTTGAAGATAATCACATAAAAATGTCTTAATTGTTATTTCAATCGCTTTTTCAAATATTTCTTCAGGAGAAAGGCTTAATGTTTTCTCCATAAAGTTTTCATATTCATTTTGTATTTTTTTATTAAATTCTTGTCTGTTCATTTTTTTATTTCCTTTTAGCTTTTATTTTAATTATCTCAATATAAAACTTTGTTGACCATTGGCATCGCAACCATCAAGTCTATTTTTAGCAACCTTGTACCACTTAGGATTTATCTCAATTCCTATGTAATCTCTCTTTAAATTCTTACAAGCTACCGCAGTTGTTCCACTTCCTAAAAAGCAGTCTAAAACTAGATCGTTTTCTTTACTACTATTTTTTATAAGTGTTTCTATGATTGTTACAGGCTTGCAAGTTGGATGATGAAAAGCAAATTTATCTACTTTGTTTACTTTGTTTTTAAAAACAGTTCTTGCGTCTTCATAGTTGTTTGGATTACAAACTCCAGCACCTCTAAAATAAAGACAATATTCAACATCATTCAAATATTGACGATTATAAAGTGGCATTACATTTGGCTTATTCCAAACAAGAACTTCGAAGTTTAAGTTATGTGTATTTACAAAATAATTCAAATACATAGGTATCTGCTTTTTATTACACCAGATATAAATGTTAGGAACTTTCATTATTCTCATAAATTCATCAAAAATTTCCTCTTTAATACCTTGTGTTATGTTGTTGTCCATAAGTTCATTGTTCAATTGGTAAATACTCTTAGTAATTTTATTTTCAACTTTGTTTAAAGCTTCTTTACTTCTAGGTTTACCATCAATTTGATATGGGGGATCAATGACTATTAAGTCTATTGATTTGTCAGGGATTTGCTTTATAAGTTCATAGCAATCTCCTAAATATATTTGATTTCTTTCAAGCATTTTAGTCTTCTCCAAATTTTATATTTGAAACTAATTCAACGCTCTCTATCCATTATTAAATTATCATTCTAATTCATCGTTTGAAGTTTGTTTTTTTATTTCATCAGCAAGAGTAGAAGGTGTCCAAAATCCATAAAAACTCTCAGGTCTTTTAATACCCATTCTTTCATACTCTTTATCTAAATCTTCTTTCACATCTCTTAATTCTCTTTTATTTCCATCATAATATTTCCATTTGTTTTCAAATGTGAAAATATAATAGTAATCAATCCAACTTTCTTCAAACATTTCTTTTAAGGATAATATCTTTGCTTCTGTTCCACTTTCTCCACGATCACGACCATAAGCAACGACAACATCGTCTTGTCTTTGATCA
>JAQVOQ010000099.1 GCA_028702545.1 Clostridia bacterium | reverse complement strand
TAATTTTAAAAAAAGGTTGCTTTTTTAAAGCGTTTAATTTATAATTAAATTTGCTTTAGATATTTTTTACTTAATTAAACAAATTGAGGGAAATCAAGTTTTTAAAGTTATATTAAATGTAAATAATTAAAAGATAGATGATTTTTTAATTTTAAATTTTAGGAGCTTACATGTTTAAAAAAATAGCACTTTTACTGGCTTTTATTCTTTGCTTAATAGTACCGCTTAGCGGTTGCAGTTTGTTTTCATTGGATAATTACACTTATTTGAATCAAGTGGTTGCAACAATAAATTATTCAAATAGCGAATCAATTTCAATAACAAAAAAGGAATTAATTGAAGCGTATAACAATTATCAATCAACATTGGAAGAAAGTGGTTATACTGGTCAAACGGCGATAGACAAATTGATTCAACTTTTAATTAACAAAGAAGTTATTTTAAAAGAAACCGAAAGGCTAATTGAAGAAGAAGAAATAACTGTAACAAACAAAGACTTAAATGAAATATGGAATGAAACTTATAAGGCACTTATCAGTAATATTGCGCAGTTTGAAAGCGAGATAATTGAGGCTTGGAAACTTCCAATTCCGAGTGAACTAAGCGAAGATGAAACAGATGAAAATGTTTATTATCAGGCTTATGAAAAACAAGCAGAAGTGGTTAAAATCACAAATCCAGATAGTTCTGCTCAATGGAAAATTCAGTCGCTTGATAATGAAGAAAGTGTAAACGAAGATTTGATTTATGAGATAGGGGAAGAAACATCTTCGCTTCATACTGCAGTTAATAACAGAATGAACGGTTCGAATGTTTTAGAAGAAGCATTAAAAAGATATATTAATCTGCTTAAAGACAACGAAAACGGTTTAAACCTTTCCACTGATGATAACAGCGTTTTTGAAAGAGAAATTCAAAGAATTTATGATAATGTAAAACAAAATCTTTATGTAAACCTATATTCTGATTATTTTGAAGTTAAAAACGGATATTCAATTGTATCAGTCAATCAAGTTTTAGATTATCTTTCGGCACATATGCTTGCAAGTTTTACTGAGTATTCAGTTGATTATAGCGCATATGAAAGTGATATATTATCTGACCGAGAAAATTGCTGGTATGTTATGGACGATGATTATTTTTATGTTTCACATATATTAGTGTCATTCACTGATGAACAAAAAGCAGATTTGACAGAATTGGAAGAACTTCGAAGTTCAGGTCAAATAACTAGCGGTGATTATGAAATTGCAAAACAAAGAATAGCAGATACCACAGTGGTGCAAGATTATGGCGAAAACACCGCATTAAATCCAAACGAACTTTTAGATTTATTGAAAACTCAGTTAAATGGGAAAGATGAAGCAGGCAAGACGCAAGTCCTTAACGAATTTATATATAAATATAGTGGCGATGGCGGAAACAAAAATCAAATTTATGAATATGTCGTTGGCGAAAATAACTCGCAAATGGTGGACGAGTTTAACGAAGCAGCAAGAGCATTATATGATAACGGCGACGGACACTTCGGCGACCTTTCTGAATGTGTTGTAACGGAATATGGCGTTCACATCTTATGTTATATATCACGGGTAACAAATGCTTTCACAATTCAAGATTCTAGCAATTTTAGCCTAATATCAAGTAACACCGTACAAATGGAAGAAACAATTGCAACACTTACAACAACAAAATTAAGCCCGCTTTATGAAAGAACACTTTTTGATTATATCTATGAAAAATTAGTAGAAGACAAATTCTCACAATTTGAAAGTATGAACATAGCAATCCTAAAACAAAACCTAGACATAAAAATTTACACCGGCAACTATACAGATTTGTTTTAAGTCAATAAATGATTAATTAATATCGGTAATTAAGGTGACTTATTTTAAATAATGAATATTGATTAAATTTCAGCGAATAAAATGCTGAAATAGTTATAGGTTATTTCAAACCAAGTTTTTTGTTTTACTTTGATACTAAAGAAATTCAACAATAAACGTACTTAATTTGATTTAAATAAGAATAGAACTAAATTAAAAATAAGACAAAAATGCAACAAACCAAAATTAACTGAAATAAACTGAAATAAAAATAAAATTTAATTAAAACTTAAAAGAACTAAATAAAAAGAATCAAAGACCACAAACCGGCACGCCGGTTTGTGGTTATTTTAAATGATTTAATATTAAACTAAATAAATATCAAATTATTCGAACAATTATAACAATTGTAATAAAAAGAAACTACTGGTTCAGCAGTTCTTTTTAATTAAATCTTTATTAAAAGATATATTTTTAAATTAATAAATTATTATTGTTTTAGAAATTTAAATTTACAAACTAATTACAAACATTGGACGAATACCTTTCAAACCTGTGCCATTGGATTGTGGCAATCCACTACCATCTACGAAAAAACATAATCCATTATATGCGGTCCTTAGCCAGTAACCGTTTGCTGTTGTAGGGTTAGTTGTACCTCCCTCTAAACAAGCAGTATTACAAGCTTTTCTTGTATTGTCTGTGGGGAAATGTGAGCTAAAAACAAAATTTTCACCCGAAATACCACGAGAAAAAACGAAAAAATTACTATCTACAGAAGTTTGAGTTGAGCCACCTGTTTGCTGCCTAATTGAAACAGTATTAAGTGCGCTTTTTTCATTTGTATTAAAAATTTTTGGTTTTAAATTTGTTAAAATAGTATTGAATTGATTGGTGGCATGATAGCAAGTAGATAATATTTTCTCGCTCACAACAAACAGTTGATTAGAAGACAAGTTATCTACTGCTACATTTTTGTTGGCAAAATAATCTTTGCCTAATTCGCCAATTCCATCATATCGCCCATCTGCAGTAATTATCCAACGAACTGGCTCAACTAAATAATATTTGCTATTTTTTAAAACATATTGGATATTTTGATTGTTGTCATCTATATAATAACTACTTCCATCAATCCAAGTTTTACTAGGCTCGGTTAGTGTTGCACTTATAAAATCATCTCCCTCGGTTGCCGTTCCGGCATAACTTTGTGGTGCGTTGCCCATCTCAATATAATACATACCAGTGTAAGTTCCTGATGTATATTGATCTAAATTTGTAATTACTGAAGATTGCAAAATAACATCAATTCTTATTGTATTCGCATTTAAGCCTGTTTCAGTTGTTGATTTGATTTTGAATGTTAGCAAGTTTATGGAAGGAC
>JAQVOQ010000098.1 GCA_028702545.1 Clostridia bacterium | reverse complement strand
GCTTAATATGATACTTTCTTCTTTGAGCTATTAAGAACTTATAATTTCTAGCCGCTATAATCTTTTCCTGATTAGTTATGATTGTATTATCAGCATTTTGAACTTTAGAAAAATTACAACTATAACATTAAAAGTTGTTGGGAGGTGCGGACATAAAGTTGGACTTCGATAGGAGAAAAAACATATGGCCGGAAAGAGGTACACAAAAGAACAACAGGAACAAGCTTTAAAAGAATTTGAACGTTTAGGTTCTGTAACAACTTTTATCAATTACGTATAAATTAGATATACTAAATAAAAAAACATCTACCACTTATATCCTATTATAGCATTTTATAAATAAATTTTAAAAAAAATTGAAAGAAATATTGGATATTATTATTAATTTTCGAAACTTATGTCATTTAATATATAAAACTAACCAAGTTATAACAAAACTCCATATTAATTAAATCGTTATCCAATAAATATTTAAATAATAACTTCTTATTTTAATCAAAGAATATAAAAAATATCATAATAACTATTGACATAAGTCAAAGGCTGTGTTATATAATAATCATAAGCAAACAAAAAAATTAAAAAGGAAAATAAACCATGAACAAAAAAATCTTA
The DNA here is from genome assembly GCA_028702545.1 of Clostridia bacterium. Classification (GTDB taxonomy): domain Bacteria; phylum Bacillota; class Clostridia; order Christensenellales; family UBA1242; genus STF1-184. The sequence continues at coordinate 2,635 of JAQVOQ010000098.1, read as the reverse complement.
TCAACTTTATTAATAGTTTCAATAGCAATTACATCATTATTCGCTTATTCTTCACCTAGCGTTGTTTTAGCTTCTACAGTAGAAGAAATTGATTATTCGTTTGAATTACAAAAATTAAACGCTGATATGACTGATTGGACAAATTTCGATAGTGACTATACTGAAAATGTTACTTTAACAACCACAGAACAATCTACTAACGCATTTACAGTTTCATCTGCTGCAAATGGTAATAAGGCAAGTGATATTACTTTTACAGTTACAGTAACTACAGGAGAATTCGTTGATGCAGACAATGCTACTATTAAAACTTCATTATATCCAACTATTGAAGACTTAGCTGATTTAGCAACAGAATCAAATGGAACATGGAGCTACGACGAAGAAGTAAGTTATGCAAGTGAAATTGATGGCAATTTCACAAGTGCTTCAAAAGGTGTTTTCACAACTACTTTTGTAAGAGGCTTCCATAAAATCGGTGCAGAAATTGCTCGTTTCAAACTTAATTATAAAGATGCAGAAATCGATGGTAAACCAATTGCTGCTGGTTCTTACAAAAGTACAAATACAATTGAAATCAAAACAAACTAAGAAATAATTATCACATAATAAATATTTAGAACTAATTTTAAGTTTAATCTTTAAAATTAGTTCTTTTTTTTTATAAAATATTCAATTATATAAAAAATGACCTAAAAAACTCTAAATCATATTTAATCATTATTGAAGAATACTAAATTATTCAAAGGTTCATTAAAAGATAATATTGTTTTTGGTAAAGAAAACGTATCTAATAATGAAATAGAAAATGCTATTTTATTATCTCAGTCAAAAGAAATTATTGATAATCTTGATGATGGATTAGATACAGTTATTGGTACAAAAGGGACTTATTTATCAGGAGGGGAACAACAAAGAATTGCTTTCGCTAGAGCAATGGTTAAAAATTCTCCTATTGTACTTATTGATGAAGCAACAGCCTTTGCTGATCCAGAAAATGAACATTTAATTCAAAAAGCACTCAAAGAATTAAGTAATGGTAAAACAACTCTTATGATTGCTCATCGTCTAACTAGTGTAAAAAATGTCGATAGAATTTTAGTAATAAATGATGGTGAAATAAAAGAAGAAGGTAATCATGAAGAATTAATTAAGAAAGGTGGATTGTATAAGACTATGTGGGATGAATACCAACAATCTATTTAATGGATAATTAATAATAAAAAAACTAAAGAAAGGAGTTAATTATGCGTAAATACTTTCAAGATAAATTTGCAATGTCTGATCAAGGCCTGAGCAGTACACCTGCTAATAAAAATCAAGCCTTAATTTTACTTTTTTTAATTAATATTTTTTTCACACCTGAATGAGCCAATTATTGTCTTATTTTTTATGGCTTTATCTTCATTTTTAAATTAATTTTATATTAGTATTGGTAAATCTCCTTTACACTTGCATAATAAATTCTTAAAAACTTATTTAAATCAGCTATCTTTGCCACTTTTTTGGGTTTCCCTTCATCTTCTTTTTTTATGATAAATTTATATACAGCATCTTCTTTTGGTTTATGAGATTTAAGACTTTTCATAACTTCATATCCTGTTTTTCTTAATATAGGGGAACCTCTTTTGATATTTTACGCTTTGTTCCTACAAATTTGCCAGACTCATATGGAGGTGCATCAATTCCTGCATAGGCAACAAGGGCTTTACCACTGTAAAACCTTCTTACATTACCAATTTCTGCTAACAATCTTAGGGCTAAAATATTACCAACACCATTCATTTCTCTAAAAACATTATATTCGGTTAATGTCTTTGCTAACTCTTGCATCTGGAATAAAATTACTCCTAGAGTTCTTTCTATTTCTTTTTGAACTTTAACAGATTCTAATAGCAGCATTTTGGTGGATGAGCTGTTAGAGTTTATAGTTGGGATACCTTCTTTTGCTAAAGCATAAATTTTTATTGCTTTTGACTCGCTTAGATGATATCCCTTCTTTTTAGCCCAACTATTATAGCTACTAATAAATTGTTTCTGACTTTTATTTGTAATATTGTCAAAATGCCAATATTTAGTTACAAAATCGCACAACTTATTCTTATCTTAACTATTTGTGGAATTCTTTAAAAAGCTTGTTATTCCTGGCATTGATTGATCTAAAAGTGTAATCAATGTAATTTTGCTATTTACTAATAAATTATTATAGTGTGAATATTGACGTCCTAACAGTTTCAGTTCCTTATAAGTTTCTTCATTAGTTTGATACGTTTCTAATTTAAACCAATTATCAATTCCATAGGATGCTATTTTAATAGCATAAGCTTATCGGTTTTCCCTCTTCTTAGAACTGTGTTTACATATTTATGCATTATTAAAGGGTTAATAACTGAACAAATAAAATTGTGTTCTAAAAAATACCTTAGAATCGGCAAATGATATTTTCCAGTTGATTCCATGACGATTTTAATTTCACCATATGGTTTCATTATGCAAACAGTGCTTTTACCCTTTGATACATTAATTCCTACACTAATCATTACGACCTCCTAAATAATAATTAGTAATTGTTTCCATCATCACTTATTACGATTCATTTTGGCTCGTTACACGAAAGCTATTTAGTTTCAACCTG
>JAQVOQ010000097.1 GCA_028702545.1 Clostridia bacterium | reverse complement strand
GATCATCAATCATCGCTCTTATTCTACCACTAGCAACACCAGCGATTATAGAATCACCAATTTTAAGCGTTCCATTTTCAACGATTATTGTTGCAACTGGTCCTTTGCCTTTATCAAGTTTAGACTCAATAATAGTGCCCCTTGCTGCCTTATTTGGGTTAGCTTTAAGTTCTTTTACCTCAGAGACTAAAAGTATCATATCTAAAAGTTTATCAATTCCCTCTTTAGTATGTGCAGAAACTGGCACCATAATAATATCTCCGCCCCACTCTTCTGCTAGCACATTATTATCGGCTAATTGTTGTTTTACTCTTTCTACATTAGCACTTGGCTTATCAATTTTATTTATAGCCACAACCATAGGAACTTCTGCTTCTTTAATATGGTGTATTGCTTCAATTGTTTGTGGCATTATTCCATCATCAGCAGCAACTACTAAAATTGCAATATCTGTAACTTTGGCACCCCTTGCACGCATTTCCGTAAAAGCTGCATGACCCGGCGTATCAATAAATGTGATTTTGCCTTTATCCGTTTTAACGATATAAGCGCCTATATGTTGAGTTATTCCACCCGCTTCACCGCTAATTACATTTGTTTGCCTAATAGCGTCTAGAAGTGAAGTTTTACCATGGTCAACGTGACCCATAACGGTTACAATTGGCGCTCTTGGCTTTAGGTTTTTAGGATCTTCATCCTCCTCACTTATTAAGTCTGTTAATTTTTCTTCATATGTTTTTTCAATATTTTTATCTAATGTTATTCCTAATTCGCTTGAAACAAGCTCAGCAGTATCAAAATCAATTACGCTGTTAATTGTCGCCATAATACCAAGTAAAAATAATTTTTTAATAATTAAGGTTGCTGGTTTGCCTATATTTTCGGCTAACACTTTTACTGTTAAATTTTCGGTTTTTATAACTGCACTATCAATTACTTTTGGTGCAACATAAGCTTGTTCTTTTTGCTTTTTCTTAGGTTTTCTCATTAGAAGTCTTCTTTCTTCTGCTCCACCAGTAATAAGATTTCTTCTAACTAATTGTTTTTTGCTTAAAGTTGGTTTTGATTTTTTATCATAAGAATTATCTTTGGGTTTTAAATTATTATTTGCAAACTTATTTCTAATTTCCATTGGTTTTGTTTCTTCAATAGATGAATCATTTTTAGATACAAAAGGTCTAGAACCTTGATAAGAGGGTCTGCTACCTTGATAACCACCTGTTTGATTAGACTGATAAGGCTTATTACCTTGATAACCTGCTCCTGCTGGCCTTGGATTATTACCACCTTGATAGCCACCTGTATTGTTTCCACCAGCAACATAACCTTGACGTGGATTATTGCCTTGATAGTTTGGGCTCACAGGTCTTGGAGTATTTCCTTGATAGCCACCTGTATTGTTTCCACCAGCAACATAGCCTTGACGTGGATTATTACCTTTATAATTTGGGCTTACTGGTCTTGGTGTATTTTCTTGATAACCTGTTCTTGCTGGCCTTGAGTTAGTTCCTTGATAGCCTGTTTTTGGAGTAATATTTTTATTAGGCGGAGTAGTTACACTTGGATAAGTTTTATTTTCTTCCTTTTTAGATTTTTCATCCTTTTTAGGTTTTTCTTTATTTTGAGGAGTTTTATCATCAGAAAAAGTTTTAGATGGAGTTAATTTTTCCTCTAAAGCAACTGTTTTTTGCACAGCAATACTTTCAGTTTGCAATTTGTTAGCAATTTGCACCCTTTTTTCAGATACATTTTGATACAAACTTTCTAAACTTCTCTTTGCACTTTGAATTTCCTTAAAAAGATTAGAAACTTGCTCAGTTGAAGATAGTTTATTTAATTTTTTTAAACCGTCTATTGCTGATATTTCTGATTGATTATTTTTTTCATTATTGTTCAAAATTTTTTCACTCCTAATAAAACTTAATTTTGTATTTTATAAAACTCTTCTATTTGTTCATAAATTTTTGCATCTACATTCATAGAAAAAGTTCTATTTAGCAATTTTTGTTTGTTTAACTTTTTGTGGCACTCGCTAGATTTGCAAATGTAAGCACCTCTGCCAGCTTTTTTGCCCGTTAAATCTAGTTCTATTTGTCCATCTTTATTTTTGACTATTTTTAAAAGATCATTTTTGTCTTTCATTTCTCTGCATGCAATACACATTCTTTGAGGCACTTTTTTGTTCATAAAAAACTCCTTAAATGGTATCCAAATCATCGGCAAACATATCGTCTAATTCATTTGTAGAATTTTCAGCATCAACATTTAATACTTCAACTTCTTCAAAAACTTCTTCTTTTGGAATTAATGAACTATGTGGTTTTACATCAATTTTCCAAGTAGTAAGTTTTGCAGCTAGTCTAACGTTTTGACCATTTTTGCCTATTGCAAGGCTTAACTTGTTATCTGGCACTATTGCTCTACTTTCTTTTTCGCCTAAAATTTCTACCGATATAACTTCTGCTGGACTTAAAGCATTTGCAATAAATTCTTTAATGTCTTCGCTGTAAGGGATAATGTCTATTTTTTCGCCGTTAATTTCAGCTACGATAGCATTAATTCTCATACCTCTGTTTCCAACACAAGCACCAACAGAATCTAAATTTGGATTAGCGCTGTAAACAGCAATTTTTGTTCTATATCCTGCTTCACGAACAATATTTTTAATAATAATTTCGCCCGAAGCAATTTCTGGCACTTCAAGTTCAAACATTCTTTTTACAAAACCTGTATTTGATCTACTCACTTGAACTAGTGGTCCTTGGTAAGAATCTTTAATTTTTTTAACATAAACCTTAATTCTATCGCCAACATTATAACGCTCGCCCGGTATTTGATCTTGCTCGCCCATAACAGCTTCTAGTCCATTAGCGCCAATTTCAACAAAAATATTCTTTTCATCTCTTCTTCTAACAATCGTAGTAATAAGCTCATCTTCTTTTTCAGATATTTCACCCATCGCAAGGTCTTTTTCAATTTCTCTTAATTTTTGCATAACAACTTGCTTTGCAGTTTGTGCAGCAATGCGTCCAAAATCTTTTGGTTTTTCTTCTTCTTGAATTTTGTCGCCAATCTTATAACTTGATTTAATCTCTTTTGCTTCTACCAAACTAATTTCTTTATCAGGGTTTTCAACTTCTTCAACAACAGTTTTATAGCTGTATATTTTAATCATTCCCTTATATCCTTTAAAAACAGGATAAACCCGGCGTAATGCCTGGGGAAGAACTATGTAAACAAACGTGTGCATGCGGGAAAAACCCAGGGCCACACCGGC
>JAQVOQ010000028.1 GCA_028702545.1 Clostridia bacterium | reverse complement strand
AATCAGTAAAGGATTGAGCGAATTAAAAGTTAACCAAGAAGATGTTGATATTAAAATACTTGCAGAGGGTGGATTTTTTACCAAAGCTAAAATTTTAATAATAACTGAAGAAGAGGAAATTAAAGCTCCAGAACCAGTTACACCAATTAGACGAGTTGTTAAAGCAGGGGCTAAAAAAGTTGTAAAAAAAGCAGAAAAAAGCACAAAAGTTAAAGAAGATAAAAAAGCAGAAAAAGTGCCAGTGACTAAGGTGGAAAAATTGTTAGAAGTTAATTTAGAGCCTAAACCTGAGCCTAAACCTAAGGTTAAAAAGGAATACAAAAAAGTTGTATTAACAAACGGAGAGTTTAATAAAAGACCAAGCGTTGTTTTTATTAAAACACTAGCCGAAAAACTTAATGTAAATCCTCAAATCGTCTTAAGCGAAGAAGATGAGAATTTATTAGTTGAACTAAACGGCGAAAACGCAGGCCACTTAATAGGCTATAGAGGCGAAGGGCTTGTGGCTATTCAATATATATCTAATATAGTTGAAATTAACTCAGAAGGAAAAGAGGGTCGCAGAAGAATTGTTTTAAATATTGAAAATTATAAAGAAAAGCGCGAAGAATCTTTAACTAATTTAGCAAAAAGAATTGCGGAAAAAGCTATTAGAACAAATCACTCACAAAGATTAGAGGCTATGAATGCCTACGATAGACGAATTATTCACGCAGCTCTAACCGATTCTGGCGTTACTACTTATTCGAAAGGCGAAGAGCCAAGAAGATTTTTGGTAATAGAGCCTAAAAAATAAATTATTATTAAAATTAAAATTAAGCGGAATTAACCGCTTTTTTTATTTTTTAAAAACTTTTATTCTTTACTAATTAATTGTTTGTGTTATAATAACTTAGTAAAAAATTAGAGGAACTATAAAAATGAAACAAAAAACAATTGCGGCAATATCTACCCCCATTGGAACAGGCGGTATTAGTATTGTGCGTTTGTCTGGTGATGACGCGCTTAATATAGTGTTAAAATTAACAAATAAAAACGCTGGTGATATAATGCCAAGATATATGCATCTAACTAAACTTAAAACAAAAAATTTTAACGAGCAAGGATTGCTAGTATATTTTAACTCGCCACATTCTTATACCGGTGAGGATATGATAGAAATTCAATGCCATGGTGGCGTTGTTATTGCAAACGGTGTTTTAGAAGAATTGCTAAATCAAGGTGCGACCTTAGCAGAAGACGGAGAATTTACAAAAAGAGCTTTTTTAAATGGTAAAATATCACTTGAAAAAACTGAAGGCATAATTGATATGATTAACGCCGAGAGCGAAGCGCAAGTTAGGGCAGGTTATAACCTTTTAAACGGAGAGCTTAATAAAAAAGTTATCGTAATGCAGAACAGTTTAACTAGCACATTAGCAGAAATAGAAGTTGCAATAGACTATCCCGAGCACGATATAGAATATTCAACTATAGAAAAATTTAAAAATAGTCTTTTAAAAACAAAAGAGCAAATCATAGAGCTATTATTGACAGTAAAAACTGGTAAGATTATAAAAAACGGCATCAATGTTTCTATTTTAGGAAAACCCAATGTTGGCAAAAGTAGCCTTATGAATGCACTATTAAATTATGATAGAGCAATAGTCACCGAAATTGCAGGAACAACGAGGGATACTTTAGAAGATAGTTATTTATATAACGGCATTAAAATCAATTTAATAGATACTGCAGGATTAAGAAACTCAAACGATACAGTAGAAAAATTAGGAATAGAAAGAGCTTATAAAACTCTAGATTATGCCGACATTATTCTCGTTGTGTTAAACGGTGCAGAAAAGTTAGACGAGCAAGATGTAAATAACCTTAGCCTAACAAGTGGCAAAAACCGAATTATAGTGCAAAATAAAAAAGACATAAACGATAAGCCTATTTGTTTAGAAGAAAAGGTTGTTATGGTGAGCGCTTTAAATAAAACAGGTATAGACGATTTAAAGTCAAAAATTTATAATAGCGTTATTGATAAAAATATTATTGAAAGTAGCATATTAATAACAAACAAAAGGCACGAACAAGCGCTAAAAAGAGCTTTGGAAAATTTGGAACAAGCGCTAACTAGCATTGATAATGCGATGAGCCTTGACCTAGTTGCACTAGATATTATGGAAGCTTGGAAAATACTGGGTGAAATTACCGGCGAAACGAGTGGAGAAGAAATTATTGACGCAATATTTACAAAATTTTGCTTAGGCAAATAGGTTATATTTACAAAGCAAAAAATATTTTAAAAAGAGAAAAATATGGAAATTATTAAAGATTATGATGTGGTTGTAATAGGCTCTGGTCACGCAGGCTCAGAGGCAGCACTTGCAACTGCAAGAACGGGCATAAATACAGTACTACTTACTATGAGTTTAGACTCAATAGCTTTTTTGGCGTGTAACCCTTCTATTGGTGGAACAGCTAAGGGGCACTTAGTTACAGAGATTGACGCATTAGGCGGAGAAATGGGCGTAAATGCCGATAAAACAACCATTCAACTTCGTATGCTAAACTTAGGCAAAGGTCCCGCTGTGCACAGTTTAAGGTCTCAGGTGGACAAGATCGAATATCATACAGAAATGAAAAAGACTTTGGAAAATCAAAAGAACTTATATGTAAGGCAAGCGGAAGCAATTAAAATTACCGAGGAAAATGGAGAGGTAAAAGGCGTACTAACTTCTAAGGGTGAGTTTTTTGCTTGTAAAAAAGTTATAGTTGCAACGGGAGTTTATTTAAAAAGCCGAATTATAATTGGCGATTATGCTGAGGAAGTTGGGCCAAATGGTTTTAAAGGAGCCAATCATTTAACTCAAAGCCTAATAGATTTAGGGCTAGAAATTAAAAGATTTAAAACAGGCACTCCAAACAGGGTGCATATGGATAGCATAGATACCTCAAAATTAGAAATTCAATATGGTGAGGACAATATTCAAACTTTTAGTTTTTTAACAAAAAAACAAAACAAAAACAAAGCTGTTTGTTATTTAACATATACAAATGAGAATACTCATAAAATTATAAATGACAACATACATTTAGCGCCGTTGTATTCTGGTGAGATTAAGGGAACAGGGCCTAGATATTGCCCATCAATTGAGGATAAAGTAAAGCGCTTTGCTGATAAACAGAGACATCAAATTTTTATAGAGCCAGAAGCAATGTCAACTAAAGAAGCTTATGTTCAAGGGCTTAGCACTTCAATGCCCGTTGATATTCAAAAACGAATATTAAAAAGTATAGTAGGTTTTGAAAATGTTAGCATTATGAGAGACGCTTATGCCATTGAATATGATTGCATAAATAGCCTAGACTTGTATCCAACATTAGAATACAAAAATATAAAAGGTTTATATTTTGCAGGCCAAGTAAACGGTACAAGTGGTTATGAAGAGGCAGCGGCACAAGGGCTTGTAGCGGGAATTAATGCTAGTTTAAACTTAAGAGGAAAAGAGCCACTAGTTTTAACCAGAAGTGACGCTTACATCGGAGTTTTGATTGATGACCTTGTAACCAAAGGTACAAACGAGCCATATAGGATGATGACTAGTAGAGCAGAATATAGATTACATTTAAGGCAAGACAACGCAGATTTAAGGTTGACTCAAATTGGATATAGTGTGGGACTTGCAACAAAAGCAAGATATAATAAATTGATGCAAAAAATTAAAAAAATAGAAGAGGCAAAATTAGACTTGCAAAAAACAATATCCCCAATTAATCAAAAACTAATAGATTTATTTTTAGATAAAAACGAAGTGCCACCAAAAAACGGTGTTACGGTTGATAGTATAATCAAAAGATCCAACATTACAGCTTTTGATGTTAAAGAGGTACTAGGTATGTTTGAGGGTTTTGACAGTGCTGTAATTAATCAAATAAATATTCAAACAAAATATGATGGCTATATTAAAAGGCAGTTAGAACAAATAGAAAGTGCTAAAAAACAAGAGAATATGAAATTAGACGAATACTTTGATTATAGTTTGGTTAAAGGGTTAAGAATTGAGGCTATGCAAAAGCTTAACAAAATAAAGCCTTTATCACTTGGACAAGCAAGCCGAATTAGCGGCGTTTCACCAGCAGATATTAATGTTTTGATTATTTATTTTAAATTAAAAAACAGATAACAATACAATTTATTTAAAAAAGATTTTTAACAAAGTATATTTTTTGTGTTAGGTTTAATAACTCTCATAGCTTACCTGTCTTTTATTAAATAAATATTGTTTTTGAATTTAAAAATAAGTTATATATATAAACTGCAAAAAATGCAACAAAACTTCAAAAAACACTAAATTATAGTGTTTTTTAATAAAAAAACACAATATTTATCAAATATTTAGCATTTTGTTTGAGTTTTATAAATTAATTATATTTGCTAGAGTATGTGATTTTGAGTTATGAAAGTATAGAATAATTGACAAAAAATCATAAAAAATGTAAACTCATTGCAGTACAAATAAAGGAAAAATTTATGGACAAATTAGATTTTAAAAATAGTGCAAAAAATTTAGGTATTAATTTGAGCAATAAAATGTTAGATCAATTTGAGCATTATTATAATAAATTAATTAAATATAATCAAAAAGTTAACCTAACAGCAATTACCGAAAAAGAAGATGTTTATATTAAGCATTTTTTAGATAGTATTGTAACGGCTAAATTGATTAAGAAAAATGCCACTCTTTGCGACATTGGTTGTGGTGCGGGGTTTCCTAGTTTGCCCTTAAAAATTGTAAGGCCGGATTTGTATATTATAATGGTGGATAGCTTAAATAAAAGAATTATTTTTTTAAATGAATTAGTAAGTGAACTTGGGCTTAGTGATGTAGAGTCTATTCATGCAAGAGCGGAAGATTTTGCTAAAACACATAGAGAGTCTTTTGATTACGCGGTTGCAAGAGCCGTTGCTGGACTGAATACTTTATCAGAGTACTGCCTGCCTTTTGTTAAGGTTGGGGGTCAGTTTTTGGCATACAAGGCACACAATTTGACCGATGAATTAAATGAATCTAAAAAAGCTATAAAAATTTTAGGTGGAGAGTTTGATAGTATTTATAAGGTTGTTTTGCCACAAACTGAAATTGAAAGAAACATCGTTATTATTAATAAACGCAACATCACACCAAAAGCTTATCCTAGGGATAAAAATAAGGCAAAAATTCAACCTCTTTAATTTTTTATATGAAATTAAGATGAAAAATTATTTAATTAATGTTATAATATATAATAACAAATAAAACATTTAAAGGAATTTTAGTATGGGTAAAATTATTGCTTTTGCCAACCAAAAAGGTGGTGTAGGTAAGACTACGACTTGCGTCAACTTATCAGCATATCTAGCGGTTATGGGTAAAAAAATTTTAATAGTGGATATGGATCCACAAGGCAATGCGACAACAGGCGTGGGTATAGACAAGGCAAGCGACCTAAAGAGCATATATAATGTAATAAGTGGTGAGAACACAGCTGAAGAGGTTGTTAAAAGGACTAGTATAGAGGGTTTAGATATTATACCATCTGAGTTAAATTTAGCTGGCGCAGAGATTGAGCTTGTTCAAATGGACTCTAGAGAGAATATAATAAAAAATATATTGAACAGATTAAGGAATAGTTATGATTACATAACGCTAGATTGTCCACCATCGCTTGGTTTATTAACAGTAAATTCGCTTACGGCTGCTGATAGTATAATAATACCTATTCAATGTGAGTTTTATGCTCTAGAAGGATTAAGCCAACTTATGAATACGGTAAAGCTTGTTAAAAAGCACCTTAACCCCAATATAGACATTGAAGGTGTTGTTTTAACAATGAAAGATGCTAGGAGCAACCTTATTAACGATGTTTCTAATGAGATTAGAAAATTCTTTGGTAAAAAGGTTTATGAGGCTAGCATTCCAAGAAATATTCGCTTAGCAGAAGCACCTAGTCACGGCAAGCCAATTTTGACTTATGATCCAAGAAGTAAGGGCGCAATAGCTTATTTAGAATTAGCAGAAGAGTTTTTAAAAAGAAATAATGATACAGTATCAGTAAGGGTTGTATCAAACAAAAAATAAAACATAAGAGGAATAAATAATGGTAAAAAAAGGTTTAGGAAGGGGTTTGGATTCTTTGTTTTCAATGTATGATAATGATGAAACAACCACTCAAATATCAAATGCTGATATGATAAAAGGCGATAATGTTGTTTATATTCAAGGTATTACAGAAATCAGTCTTTCAGAGATTGACACTAACAAAAATCAACCAAGAAAGAATTTTAATGAAGAAGCATTAAAGGAATTAAGCGAATCAATTACTAGCCATGGCGTCATACAACCGATTATTGTTGTGAAAAAAGGCACGCGCTATATGGTTATTGCTGGTGAGCGTAGGTTTAGGGCTAGTAAAATAGCCGGACTTAAAACTATTCCTGCTATTATAAAAGATTATAGCGAAAAGGAAATCAAAGAAGTTTCTATTATTGAAAATTTGCAGCGTGAAGATCTTAATCCAATAGAAGCAGCAAGAGCCATTAAAGAACTTATGGATGAATATGGTTGGACTCAAGATGTTGTAGCCAGTAGAATTGGTAAAAGTAGACCAGCAATTGCTAATACTATAAGGCTTTTACAATTAGAACCAGAAGTTATTAGTTTAATTGAAGAAGGAAAGCTGTCTGCGGGTCACGCAAGGAGTTTGGTTGTTGTAACAAATAGAGATGCGCAATTAAAATTAGCAAAACTTGCGTGCACAAAAAAGATTACAGTAAGAGATTTGGAAAACGCTGTAAAAAAGCAAATGGGAAATAAAGGAAAATCAAAAGCAAAATCAGAGCAAACACCTGAATTAAAACAATTAATTAATGATATGCAAAGAGTATTTTCTACAAAAGTTACTGCTCTTGGCACAAATTTAAGAGGACGCATCTATATTGATTACTACAACCCAGATGATTTAGAAAGAATTTATGATTTAGTAGAAATTTTAAAGAAAAAATAAATTCCACAATTTATTAACATTATATTAACAATTTATGCACTATTCATTATAAATAAAATATTTAAACTGGCCGATATGGACAGTTTTTTATTTAGATTTTTTATATGCAAGAATTTTATTACACATATACTATAACAATCAAAATGTTTCACGTGAAACATTGTATTGCTTCGTATAATCAAAATTTATTGTTTTATAAAATGATAGTTTAAAAATAGTTAAAATGTTTCACGTGAAACATTTTAACTATTTAATCGCTATTAAAATTTTGATAGGTACAAATAACAAAAAATAATTATATATTATGCTTTATAAAAAATTAAATTAAAAACAAGATTAAATAAATAAAGTTTTTCAAAATTGTTTCACATGAAACAATTTTTGTATAATGAAAACAAATCGGACTCTAAAAAGCTAAAAATAGCATAAATTTTTATATATAAATATTCATTATATAGTTAAAAAACGGCTTAGAAAGCGTTAAAACAGAAAAAATAGTAGCGCTAAAGTAGTTTTTAAGGTCAAATAAGCCAAAATTAAGCAAATTTAGGTCAAAAATATATAAATATGCATAAATGAAACATTGTTAAACTTAAAGCCTAAAACAAAAAATAAATTTTAATTATTTTAATATAATAATAAAATTGCAACAACAAAGCAACAATCACTTAATTTAATCAACAATAGCAATAACCACAGTATTAGCATTTGTTTAATTAATAGCAACAACCTTAGTATTAAGCGTTTAATTAGCACTAGTTTGTTAAAATAGATTATAAAAGGTGCATTATTATAATATGCGTTTTCGTTTGAATAATATTTATCCACACAAAAATAAAAAATGTGGATAAATGGCCAAATATAACTTAAAAATTTTAGTTTTAGCAGTTTTTTAGAGTGTTTTTACATCTTTTTTGATTTTTTAAAGCTATTTTTTACATTTATTTGCAGTTTATATGTTTATAACTTTTTAATATAATATAATTTTTATTATAAAATACATTTGTAATATTGTAAAAAATTAATACAAATATGCCATACATAGAAGTAAAAGCTGAACTAATCAATAAAAATATGTAATAATAGAAACAGTTATTTAAATTTTAAACAATAAAAAAGTAGTTATAAAACTAAAACTACTTTTTTGTTTAACGAATTAATTATATTATTTCTAGAGCTGTTTTTATAGGAGCTTCCACTTCTTTTTTGTCGAAGCTAGAAAATTTTATATCAAACTGTGTATATATTGATTTTCTAGATTTAACAACTTCTTGATATTCGTTTTTCATGTTTTCATAAGCTTGTGACATATATTGTTTAAATTCTTCACCATGTTCTAAAGTATCATTTTTAATTATTTGTTCCATATGGTAATCGTAATTTAATAATACGCTTCTGTAATGATGATAGTTAGCTTGCAATTTTTCAAAATTATCTAAACAAAACTCTTTCTTTTTTGCACTCTTGTCTAATAATAATTTATCCTCTTCTAATAAGCTGTAAAATGAACGTTCAGATTTTAATAAATTGTTTCTTAGTTTTACTTCACGCATTTTGCTAGTCAACGTGTCAAACAATAAAGGACTATTTCCAAATTTATTCAAAACAGCATTTAAATCAGAGGCTTTTTTTAATTTTTCAAGATCTAATATTCTTTGATTTTTATTTGCGTAAACCTTTCTATATTCTTTATTAATTAGAGTATAACAATTGCTTATTTGTTTTGGATAGTAAATTTCTTCTTTTTTTCTACCATTTATTAAATAAGAGACATAAGGATTTTGTGTAATAAAATATTTATTTTTAACTGTTCCAATTCTGTGATTAACGCTTTCATGTATGCCATGAATATCACTTCCAGCCGACGGAACCATATTATGTTTTTTAGCCATATCATAATAAAATTCCTCATTCATATAATTAGCCGGACATAAAACCTCTAGACCAGCTGTCATATTTAAATTTTTAAGTTTTTTGTTAAAATGTCCAAGAAAATTATCCACATTTTGATGAAGTGTAAAATTTTCACTATTATTTTTTGAAAATTTGATAATTGAAGGATGTGCCAAGCAAGGCACTCCATTTGCTTGTTTTATAAGAGGTAAAACCTCATCTATTGAAGGGTAAGGTGTTTTTTGAATGCTGTTAAAGCCAAAATAATCAACATCTATCATTAAATCTTTGCTTTTTTTGTAAAAATATTTAGCATCATCTAACAAAGGATGAATTTTTGACATAAACTCTTCAGGAGTGCTTACATAAGGCGTAGGTTTTCCATTTTCATCAACATGTAAAACCGCCATTTCGGCAACTGTTTTCCATGTAATACAAGCATTATTAACAGAGGCTTTAATAATTTCAGCAGGAGAAAATTTAATACCAAAATTTCTTTCTAAAACAGCAAAAAACGCATAATAATTTTCTCTTTCAACTTTCCTAATTTCCTTCATTTTGTCTTGCAAAGGTTTATTGTTAACATCATAAGCATGAACAAGTAAATGAAAAGATGTTTTGGTTTCGGGATCCGAACAAGTAATTTCTACTCCGGGTATGTACCATCTTCCAGCATATTTTTCTTCTTTTATGGCATAAACGCCAGGTGCATCTGCTTTTTCTTCACCTTTTACAAGTCTTAAAGCCTTTATGGCACCATCTACATTATTATGGTCAGTTATTGAAACGCAATAAAGATTATTTTGTTTCGCTTGCTTTAAAAGTCGACTAACAGAAAATTCTCCATCTAAAGAACGAATTGTGTGAGTATGAACATCAGAACATGAAGGTGTTTGATCATAAACTTGCTTTTTTTTATGTTGATTCCCTGCATTTTTAGCACTTTTTCTAGTTTTGCCCATACTGCCTCCATAAATAATAGTTATGTTATTAATTTATTATATCAAATAATACAAAATATTACAATACCAAATTTAAAAAATAAAACAGAGGCGTTATTTTGTTTTAAGCGTATATAATAACTTATAAAATTAATAATAATTATATCTTGAAAAATAAACTGTGGTGTTTGAGTTAATTTAAGTTTTTATTATTGACAAAAAAACATTAGTTTGTTATAATTCACTAGTCTGATTTTAGAGAAGCACTTAAGTAGTTAAGGTTATTGTGCACCACTCGCAAATTATAAATTAGTTTCCGCTTAGGCTACTGACTTACATTGTTAAAATAGGTGAGTCCCACATGGTCAAGCACTACAATTAGACTAGCAAAACATATATTTTTTGGAGAAGTACCCAAGTGGTTAAGGGGCTCCCCTGCTAAGGGAGTAGGTTTGTTAAAGGGCGCATGGGTTCGAATCCCATCTTCTCCGCCAAGTGCGCCGAATTTGAACACCAGTTCAGATTCGGTGTTTTTATTTAGTTTAATTTCTTGAACCGGGTTAAGTGTTGCATTATAACTAACCGACATTGTTTCATCGAATAAATCTACTCTATTAACAAACATTTCAAATAGTTTAACTCTATTTTCTTGGCTTGTGTAATCTAGTTTTACAAAGCTATTTATAAAAGCTTTTACTTCTTCTAATTTAAGTGGTCTTATTGCTTTTGACTCTTGCACTGCAATTTGGTCTTCGGTGTCAGATTTGGCTTGTTCAAGCTCTAATATCTTGTTTTGAGTTGAATTGTTAAATATACCATTAGCCAAAGCGTTCATTATATTTTCTATTTGCTTATCAATATTTTTTAACTCTTGTTTTAAAGATACTAGTAAAGTATCTTTTTTTATTTCCGCATTATATCTATCTACTATTAGTTTTGATATGTTATTTACAAAAGTTTTATCTTTTAATATATAAAGGGTCTTGTTAATTATTAACTCTTCAATATAGTCTTTTCTTACATTGTTTTTATCGCAAGCGTCTTTATTCTTTTTCTTATTAAAACACTTATAGTAGTGATAAACTTTACCAAGTTTACCAGTGCCAGTTTCTGCGGTCATTAAACCACCACAATGAGCACAATAAAGTTTACCACTTAACACATAGGGTATTTCGGCTTTGTTTTGTGCATTCTTGTGTTTGTTTTTGTCTAGTTTACTATTAACATAATCAAAAGTTTCTTTATCTATAATTGGTGGTATTACATTATCAAATTCTTCATTGTCTACTTTTATAATACCAATATATTTTTTATTCCTCAACATTCTAGCAATTATGTTTACAGTAAAATCCCTATTTTTAGCATAATCTTTTTTAATGCCTTCCGCTTTGAATTTGTCTACAATATCTTTAGAGCGTTTACCCTCTTTATACATATTAAATATTTGTTTAACCGTTTTTGCTTGCTGTTCATCTATAGTCCATTTTTTATCTATTATCTTGTAACCATAAATTAAGTGTCCACCAGTAAAAGTTCCTTTAATGGCTGATTGCCTTAAACCTCTTTTTACTTTTTGGCTAAGTTCAGCAGAATAATATTCTGCCATGCTTTCAAGCATACCTTCTACTAAAATACCACTAGGATCATTTGTTATATTTTCTTTTGCAGATAAAACTCTAACACCGTTCTTTTTAAGTTTGTTTTTATAGGTTGCACTGTCATATCTATTTCTTGCAAAGCGGTCAAATTGATACACTAAAACATAGTTGAAGCCTTTTCTTTTACTATCTTCAACCATTTTTAAAAACTGTGGTCTTCTATCGGTGGTCGCAGTTAATGCTCTATCTATGTATTCTTTTACTACCACATAATTATTTTTCTTTGCATATTCGTAGCATTCTCTAAGTTGTCCTTCAATGCTTTGCTCTGTTTGACTATGAGAACTAAACCTTGCATATATAACAGCTTTTTGTTTCATTTTATCTCCTTAAAAACTTTTTATAGAATTTTTTAGCACCCCATAAATTTTTACTTTATCTTTTGAATAAGTTGTTGTTGGATAATATGGATTAAATGATTGTAGTTCCACTTCATTATCTTTTTCAACATACTTTTTAACCATACCCTCACTAGTTCCAACAGCTACTAAAACAATGTCGCCAGTTTTTACTGGTTCATCTTTTTTGAATAATAATAAATCAGCTTTATCTATAAATGGCAACATACTATCATCTAAGATTTTTGTAATAAAATAATTATGGTCGTTGTTCTTTTCTACCATATCTCTTGGTAGGTCAATAAAACATTCTCTACTTGCTTTATATGGCTTTTCATTTTTGATTACCATAACTTCAGCCCATCGGCTTTCTTTTAAGCCTTGAACTCTAATATCGGACAAGCCTAGTAAATAGTCTGTACTTACGTTAAAGTATTCACACAAGCCTTTTATCGTATTTTCGTTTGGGAAAGATCCTAGCTCCCATTTAGCCACTGTAGTGGCATCTAAATTAAAGTTATCTGCTAATTTTTTTTGTGATAAACCTTTTTCTGTTCTTAAAATTTTTACTCTTTCTGCAAAATTCATAATATGCTCCTTTGTTTGAATATAATTCAATATAGCATATTATAAATTGTTTGTAAAGAATATTATTCTTTGTTTTTAAAATTATTGTTAAACACTTTACTAAAATTCAAGTTATCCATATCTCCACCTTTTTTAGCATAGTCTACAAGTGCATTTGATATAATACTAGCCCATAAGTTTACAGCACTATCATAAACTTTAATGTTTCCAATTTTATCTTTACCAGTTTTTAAATTGCTCACAACCATATTTTGTGGTGGCTTATTCATTTTTGCAATCTCATCAATATCTCTTCTTGTTTTCAAATAAATTTCTCCTTAAAAAACTAATGTCCCTCTATAATATATACAAAGCGTTAAGGTATTTTAGCCATAAAAAGCATACTTTAAAAATTGTAAATTGCTATAAGCACTATAAATAAAGGCTTAAAAAGTTTTTATTATTTACCTTAACACCATATAAAAGCAATAAAAAAGAGCCTATAATAAGCTCTTTTAATTTTTAATAGTTTCTAAGTCTTTACCAAGAATTGATATACAAGCATAAAAGTTTTTTTCTACATCTTCAAAATCCACCAAACATTCATTTGAAAAATTATTAACTTCCATAACAACACCAATCATACCTTTACTAATACCCTGCTCTAAGTATCTGCTTTTATCATTAACTACTTTCACAGTATCATATCCATTTATCTCTGATTTATTATTAGATAAAACTTTTGTATTTATGCCGTGAACTAGTTCAATATCTTCTCTATTTACTTTTA
>JAQVOQ010000096.1 GCA_028702545.1 Clostridia bacterium | reverse complement strand
AATTCAGTTATTAAAATTAACGATGAAGAGAGCATTATAATAAACGCAGAAACTAGTTCAAGTAATCAAATAACTAATTATGAACTTTTAGAAAATGATGTATATCTAATCCAATTGCAAACAGATAGTGGAAATACGGTTCTAAGCTTTAAACTCATTAAAAAAGCGCCTCTAAACTCTGTTTCAATATTCTTAATAATTGCAGCGGTTCTAATCGTTACATTCCTAACTATCGTATTTATAAAGTTAAGAACAAAAATGAAAGTAAGTTAAACAAAATAAAAAAACATCTTTAAAAGATGTTTTTTTTATTTTTAGTTATTATTTAGTTTGTTTTAATAAAAGGTTTTCTAATTCTTTTGTTTTTGCTTCTAGGTTTGACTCATTTAAGTCTGCCCTAAATTGCTTAACAAACTCTAATTCTTTTGATGTAAGTAATAAATGAATCTTTCTTGTTTCACTCTTTAAAATATTTTCCCAAATTTTATCTTTATTTAAGTAAGATTTTTCATTAATTACAATCTGCATATTGCAAATTTCTTTTAAAGCCAAAATAAACTCTTGGTCTTCATTTTCTTCAACTATAGCAATTATAGTCAATGTTCCTGAATTTTCATTTCTTCTAGCATTAGATAGCACTTTTTTTACAGAAGATAAACTATTAATTTTCTCTTGCTCTATTGATTTAACACTTGATTGTATAAATGATTTTTTATATAAGTTTTTTAATCTGTTTAAATTGCTAATAATTAAAATAACATCTTTACCTTCTTCAACCTTTCTTTTTGCCCTTTCTAAACCTAGTTCTATTTTTTGGACAGATTGGCTCACTGAATCACCAACCTTTGTATAAATGATTTTTGTTTCCTTAACTGTATCAAAATACTCAGTAATATCCTCTGGTCGCTCATCAATTAGCATGCAAATTTTGCAAACTTCACTTTCATCTTTAATTTCATTTAAATAATTAGCAATAAGAGTTGAATAGTCAACATTTTTTGGTAATATTACAATAGCTCTTTGACCATAACCGATAGGTAAAAATGTGTTTAAGTATCTTCTATTAACTGTGTTTTCGTCTTCGTTAAGTACTATTTTTTTTATAGGATAATAGGCTTTTTGTCTAGAAAATTTAAGTCTATCTTTATTAAATTTATTTTCATCAATACTATTTATCTTTTCTATTTTGTACATAACAAGTGGCTTATCTTCAGACAATTTTTTTATAAAGCCCTCTAAATAATCGCCTGACCTTAAATCGTAGTTTTTTATAATAGTGCTGGAAACAAAAAAATTATTATCGTTATTAATTGATTTATAGCCTTTTTTATAACAAAAACCATAACCTTCGCTAATAACTTCTAAAATGCCCTTGTCTAAATAAGCATCATTATCTGCATTATAATTTATGTTTGCGTTAATTTCCATAGCGGTTAATCTCGACAAATTATTAAAATCACTAATATATTCTCTTTGATCATCAATGCTAGCACTTTTAGGAATAAAAATATCTAGTATATTATTTACACTATTAATAGATTTTGGTGGTCTGCCTTGTTTTGTTTTTGCTATATGCGGAGTTTCTTGCCCATTAACAATTGAAAGTATTTTGCTTATTAATTCTTGTTTTTTATAAATTGTGGGTGAATATACTCCTATTTCTCTTGCTAAATTTCTAAGTTCAAAAATCCCTAACTTTTCTAAACTTTCTTTGTTAAATTGATTAATCATTATCGCTCCTTTTTTTGCCTTTTATCATTGTAACCCTATTTTTAAAATATGTAAAGTTTTTTTACAAAAACAATTTCTAATATTTGTAAATTTTATGCATAATGACTTAAAATACAACCAAAAGCATTATAACAGTGATAAGTTATAATGCTTTTAGTATTATATCAAACAAGGTGGATAACGCAAGGGAGCGAAAACCGTAACCTTGTACTTATATTTTGTGCAAATACTATTATTATATTATAAATAGCATAAAAATAAGTGGCAATTATTGCTAAGGCTTGTTAATCTACAACTGGAAATGCTTTAATTAACTCGCCTGTAATTGCATCAACATAAAAGTAATATATAAACTCGCCTAATTTTGATTTAATTTCGTAAGCTAATCTATCTTTACCTATGTCATCAAATAAAAGCACTTTTTTATAACTAATTGGCGTAAATCTTTCATCTAATTTTGAAAGTGCCTCCTCATAGGTAATTATCGGTTCTTCTATCTCCTCTTCGCCTTTAGGATAATAATCATACAAATAACTTCTTGCCTCTAAATGTGTTATTTCGCCAGTTTTACAATTAACCCTAGCCTTCATTAAATAGGGGTAAACTATAACATCTTTAATAACGGGCGCTAAATTAATTGCCATTTGATCGCCTACATAACTATACCATATGGCTTTTAAGTCTGTAAACCCTAAATCGTGAACAAACTCTTCAACCATTTGTAAACATTCCTGCTCTTCAACAACACCAGATAATCGCGGAGTAAAGCAACAAATATTTAAAATGTATCCTCCTATTTTTGTTACCTGAATACACAATTCTTTGTCGTTAGCAAAAACTATTTTAAAGTTATATACATTAGGACTTCCGGCTTCTTCTTTTAAATGTTCAATACTTTTTATACCATATCTAGAAAATCGTCTTTCTATTTTCTCTCTTGCTTCTTCTACTGTTATTTCTTTTCGTTCTATTTGACTTATTATATTTTGACTTACGAGTTGACTATTGCATAAAAAGGCATAAGTATTTTGAAAATGATAATTGTGAGTTATCCAAATACTACTGACTAAAATTAAAACTATTAAACTAACAGCAATTTTTTTCATAAAACTTCCTTAAAGTGCAAATATATGTTTGCCAATTTCGGTAACCGTTTCTCTTGTAAATATCCATACACTAGTTGCTGTGATTGGATTATAATAAAATAAACTGCCATAGCTTGGGTCCCAACCGCCAAAAGCGTCTTCTGCTGCTTTAAAAGCAGATTCATCGGGTTCTAAATCCATTTGTCCATCATCAACAGCAGTAAAGGCAAACGGTTGATATATCACTTCTCTAATAGTTGCAGGGAACTTATCGCTTTTTACCCTATTTAATACAACTGCTCCAACAGCTACTTGACCAATATAGGGCTCTCCCCTTGCTTCTGCGTGAATAATTTTAGCGAGCAAGTAAATGTCGTCTACTGTTTGTATGGCCGCTTCTAGCTCTAATGCGAGTGCCGTAGAGGCATCAACGACTCCTGTTTGATTAATTCCTTTGTCTTTTTGGAATTCTA
>JAQVOQ010000095.1 GCA_028702545.1 Clostridia bacterium | reverse complement strand
AAAAACAATTGAATTTTTTTTTACAAAGCCAGTCGCAACAAGAGACTCAGGAACTTACAAGTAGTGAGTACAAAGATAAAACAGTAGATACAATATATATAGGTGGGGGAACGCCTAGTTATGTAGAGAGCAGTTATATAGCTAAACTATTAAAAAAAATTAATGAGCATTTTGCAGTGAGCGAAGATGCTGAAATAACTCTAGAAGCAAATCCGGACAGTTTAACGCTTGATAAAGCTAATATTTACAAGTTAGCTGGCATAAATAGGCTTAGCATAGGTTGCCAAACAACAAATGATAAACTGTTAAAATTATTAAATCGACCTCACACAAGTCAACAATTTTTTGATGCCGTTAAGAGTGCAAAATTAGCAGGATTTAACAATATAAATGCCGATTTAATACTAGCTCTACCTACGCAAAAATTAAAAGATATAAAAACTTCAATTAAAGCCTTAGGCAAACTTGGCTTAACGCACATATCAGCATACGACCTTATATTAGAAGAAAATACGCCCTTTGCAAAAGACATTTTAGAGGGTAAGTTAAAGCAGTTGAGCGAAAAACTTAGCCTAAAAATGCAAAATTATGCCATAAAAGCACTTGCTAAAAGCCGTTTTAATCGCTATGAGGTTTCGGCTTATTCTAAAAAAGGTTATGAGAGCAAACACAACTTAAAATATTGGAACTTGGACGATTATTTGGGCTTAGGTATAGCCGCGCACAGCAAAATTGGCGACACTCGGTTTAGTAACACAGAACAATTAAAGGTATATATAAGTAATATAAATAATAAACAACTAAATTATGAAAATATTCAAAATTTAACCGATATTGATAAAAAAGAAGAGTTTATTATGCTTAGTTTAAGAAAACAAGAGGGAATTGATTTAGTTGAATACAACAAATTGTTTAATGAAAATTTGCTAGAAAAAAAACAAAATGACATTGCACTTTTACAAAAAAACAAATTAATAGCCATAAAAAACGAGCATTTATTACTAACCCAAAAAGGTTTTAATGTGCTAAATAGTGTCGTTTTAAAACTAATTTAAAAAAATAAAAAAAAATAAAAAAAATGGCATAAAATATTTGACAGATGGATATCTTAATATTATAATGGTGTTAGCAATCTAAACAAAAGAGTGCTAACACTAAGTTTTTACAAACGCTAAGGAGCGCAGTATGGAAGATAATTTAAGTTCAAGAAAGCTTGAAATACTTAAAAAAACCATAGAAGAGTATATTAAAGATGCTCAGCCTATAACGAGTGGTGGCGTGCATGAGAGGCATTTAAACGATATTAGTTCGGCAACTTTGCGTAACGAGTTAAACGCACTCGAGGCTATGGGTTATTTAAAACAACTTCACACCTCAGGTGGAAGAGTGCCTACGCAAAAAGCATATAGGCTTTATGTAAACGACCTTATGAATCAAACGGATTTTGACGAGAATAGCCTAGCAATTATTATGGAAATGTTTAATAGGCGAACGACAAGTTTGGAAGAAATTGTGTCTAGTATTGCAAAAACAATAAGCAAGGCGACTAATTATCCAGCGGTTGTAGTACTTAATGGTTTTGACAAATTAGTTATTCAAAATGTTAAAATTATCCCTGTTTTAGGAAGCCGTGCAATAGTGCTAATAACAACCAATACAGGCATAATTAACAACTCTATTGACACTAACGATTTGATTAATGAAGAAGTTTGTGCCGATGCCGGCAATTTCCTAACTCATCACTTTAAGGGCAGAACAATTGCCGATATGATTTTAAATATTAAAAGTTTTGAGCGTGAGATGAATGCCGATTTAAAAGATTATAGAAACATATTTAACTTACTAAGCAGTTGTTTAACTGATTTATCTAGTTTTAAAAGTGCAAAATTTGCAACTGAGGGTCAAATAAAATTGCTTAATAATCCCGAATATAAAGATTTTGAGCAAGCGAAAAAAGTTTTACATGTGTTAGAAGATGAAGAAGAATTAAAAAACATATTTTCTAACGAAAACAGCGTTGCAGGAGTTACTTTCACAATAGGTAAGGAAAATAAAAATGAAGATTTGGAAGATTGTGGAGTTATTACAGCAAATTATTCAGTAAATGGAAACAATATTGCCTCAATTGGAATTATTGGACCACAAAGAATGAATTATTCAAGAGTATCAGCGGTGCTACGCTACATTGTAGGCGAATTAAACACTATTAGGCAATTGCCAAATAACTTAAATAATAATGATGATGAGGAGTAAAAAAAATGACCAAAAAACAACATGAAAAAGATTTAGAACAAGATGCACTTGAAAAAAAACATTGCCACGGCGAAGATTGCGATTGTGACGAAGATGAACACGAATGCAACTGCGAAGATGGCTGTAAGTGTGATGATTGTGACTGCGATGAAAAAGTGAGCAAAGAACAAGAATATTTAGAGGCACTGCAACGCTCACAAGCAGAGTTTGACAATTATAGAAAACGCAATGAGTTTTATGCAATCAAGGCAAAAGAAGAAGGCATAATGCTATCAGTGCAAAAATTACTGCCTGTTCTTGATAGTTTTAAAGCAGCAGAAATGCAACTATCGGAGCAAGAATTTAGAGGTTTAAGTTTAGTAAAAGAGTTATTGATAACTGCACTAAAAGAACTTGGAGTATCTCAAATTAAAGCTCTTGATGAAAAGTTTGATCCGGAATTTCATAACGCAATTATGGTAGAAGAGAACAAAACTAAACAAAGTCAAGTTGTGTTAGAGGTTTTACAAGAAGGCTATATGCTAAATGATAGGGTTATACGCCACTCAGTAGTTAAAATAAACTCTTAAAGCTTTAATTTGGCAATCTCTCCGTTATTGTCTTGGTTTCAAATTAGTCACTTAGGTAATACTTAGTTTCTGTCTTTAAACGCAAGCCAAGCCTTGACATTGCCTAAATTAAAACTTTAAGAGCACAGTTATTATTAGTGCAAAAACTAAATAATGAAAATAAGCACTTAAAAAGTGTTTATATATAAAAAATAAAATTTAAATTACAAAATTTAAGGAGAAAATAGGATATGGGAAAAGTAATAGGAATTGACTTAGGAACAACAAATTCATGTGTAGCTGTTATGGAAGGCGGAAAAGCAACAGTTATACCAAACGCGGAAGGAAACCGCACAACTCCGTCAGTTGTTGCAGTAAACAAAGGAGGCGAGCGCTTAGTAGGTCAAATTGCAAAACGCCAAGCTGTAGCAAATTCTGACAATACAGTTGCCTCAATTAAAAGGCAAATGGGAACAGCACGCCAAACAACTCTTGGTGGCAAAAGTTATTCGCCACAAGAAATCAGTGCTATGATTTTATCAAAATTAAAACAAGA
>JAQVOQ010000027.1 GCA_028702545.1 Clostridia bacterium | reverse complement strand
TAAAAAAAACAAAAAAAAGAGCCGTTTGGCTCTTTTTTAGTAGTTATTTTTAACATTTAACCATTAAAATCGCTTTAAAAATAATGTAAACGGAGTAGTTTGCTAAATTAGTGCCATAAAAAACGCCGTAGTTTTTAGTAAATTTGTGCACTAAAAAACGGGTAAATTTTAGGAAAGTTCAAGGCTCGGCTTATCACGCAAGACAGGCGCTTAGTGTGACCTAAGTAACTGTTTTGCGTGGTGAGACAGTAACGAAGAAATTTTCAAAATTTGCCCGTTTTTTTATTTAGGGTTTTTAATATTAGCATGCGCCGCTGCTAATATCGCAATTGGCACTCTGTATGGACTACAACTCACATAGTCTAGCCCCACATTGTGGCAAAACTCTACGCTTACAGGGTTTCCGCCTTGCTCTCCGCAAATGCCAACTTTTAGGTTTGGTCTTGTTGATTTTCCTAATTTTGTTGCCATTTCTATTAATTTTCCTACACCATCAAAGTCAATACGACTAAACGGATCAAAATCAAATATTTTTTTAGAGTAGTAATCGTTTAAGAAAGTGCCTGCATCATCTCTACTAAAACCGTAAGTCATTTGTGTTAAGTCGTTAGTACCAAAGCTAAAGAACTCTGCCGATTTTGCAATTTCGTCAGCCAAAAGCGCTGCCCTTGGCACTTCTATCATTGTGCCTACTGTGTAACTAAGCTCTATGCCACTTTCTTTAATAATTTTGTCGGCTTCTTTTACTACTACTGCCTTCACATAATCAAACTCTTTTTTGTCGCCAACTAGTGGAATCATAATTTCTGGTTTTATATCGTAGCCCATTTCAGCTTTAACTGCAATTGCCGCCTCAATTATCGCTTGCGTTTGCATACGAGCAATTTCTGGATAGGTAATACTTAATCTAACTCCACGATGGCCTAACATTGGGTTAAATTCTTTTAGGCTGTCTACTTTATTATTTAATATCTCAAAACTAACCCCCATTTCTTTTGCTAAATTTAAAATATCTTTCTCATTATGAGGCAAAAATTCATGGAGTGGTGGGTCTAAAAATCTTATAGTAACAGGGTAGCCTTTCATAGCTTTATAAATTCCTATAAAGTCTTCTTTTTGCATTGGTAAAATTTTAGCTAATGCTTTTTCTCTGCCTTCTAGCGTTTCTGATAGTATCATCTCTCTAACAGCCATAATACGACTCTCTTCAAAAAACATATGTTCCGTACGAGTAAGCCCTATTCCTTCTGCTCCAAAATCATAAGCTTGTTTAGCATCATGTGGAGTATCGGCATTTGTTCTTACACCTAACTTTTTATATTCCTTTGCCCAACTCATAATTGTTTTAAAATCCTCGCTCAAAGTCGCATCAGTAGTTTTAATTAATCCGTCATAAACTTTACCCGTAGAACCATCAAGCGAAATATAGTTGCCCTCTTTATAAGCCTTTTGGCCAAGAATAAAACTGTTATCTTTTTCGTTAATATGAATAGCTCCACAACCTGCAACGCAAGGAAGCCCCATTCCACGAGCAACAACTGCCGCGTGAGAAGTCATACCGCCACGAGAGGTTAAAATACCTTCTGAGGCATTCATACCTTCAATATCTTCTGGGGAAGTTTCTTCCCTAACTAAAATTGTTTTAATTTTTTGTTCTTTAAATTCAACTGCTTTATTGCTATCAAAAACAATAATACCACTGCCAGCACCTGGGCTAGCTGGCAAACCTTCTGCTATTACTTTACCCTCTTTTAATGCGCTTTCTTCAAATTGAGGATGAAGCAATGCATCTAATTGAAGTGGGTCAATTTTAAGAAGTGCCTCTTGTTTTGTAATTAGCCCCTCACTGACCAAATCAACAGAAATTTTTAATGCTGCTTTTGCTGTTCTTTTTCCGTTTCTTGTTTGCAACATAAATAA
This sequence comes from Clostridia bacterium, assembly GCA_028702545.1. Taxonomy (GTDB): domain Bacteria; phylum Bacillota; class Clostridia; order Christensenellales; family UBA1242; genus STF1-184. Next base: position 11,578 of record JAQVOQ010000027.1, on the reverse strand, counting down.
TTTTCCATCTTCAATAGTAAACTCCATATCTTGCATATCTTTATAGTGTTTTTCTAAAACAGAGCATATTTTAACAAACTCTTCGTATAAAATAGGCGCTTCTTCTTTTAATCTCTCCATTGGATGTGGTGTTCTAATTCCTGCAACAACATCCTCGCCTTGTGCGTTAAACAAATACTCGCCATACAAAATCTTTTCGCCAGTGCTTGGGTTTCTTGTAAAGGCTACACCTGTACCTGAATTTTCATTTTTGTTGCCAAAAACCATCGTTTGAACATTTACTGCTGTGCCCCACTCACTAGGAATGTCGTGCATTCTACGGTAATAAACTGCTCTTTTTGTTTGCCAAGACCTAAACACAGCTTTTACTGCCTCAATCAACTGTTCGTGAGTATCTTGAATAAACTCAACTCCCGCTAATTTTTTATAAATAACTTTATATTCAGCCACTAGTTCTTTTAAATCACTAGCGGTTAAATCAGTATCTAAACTAACACCTTTTTTTTCTTTTTTATTTTCTAATGCTCGCTCAAAATACGACATATCAAGTTCCATTACAACATTTGAAAACATTTGAATAAAGCGCCTATAACTGTCGTAAGCTAGTCTTTCGTTGCCAACTTTTGCAAAACCTTCTACAGTTTTATCATTTAAACCTAAGTTTAAAATAGTATCCATCATACCCGGCATACTAACCCTTGCACCACTTCTAACCGAAACTAACATAGGATTATTGGCGTCTCCAAATTTTTTATTATTGATTTTTTCCATTTGTTTTATGCCATTAAAGATGCCTTCAGTAATTTGCTCGTTGATGCTCTCGTTATCTTCATAATACTTAGTGCACGCTTCTGTGCTTATTACAAAGCCTTGTGGAACCGGAAGCCCAAGTTTAGTCATCTCTGCTAAATTTGCACCTTTTCCACCTAACAAGTTGCGCATAGACGCGTCGCCATCTTTAAACATATAAATATACTTTTTGTCCATTTTTCTATTTTCTCCTCTACATATAAATTAGTAACATTATTATGTTACCCAAAAGTCAAAATTAAAGCAAATAAAAACCACTCAATATAACAAAAAAACAGCTTTAAATTTGTGTCAAGGTCAAGGCTCGTGGTGTCAAGGTCAAGGCTCGCGGTATCAAGTCCAAGCAGAAGCATATATAAAATATGTGACTGTTTTTGGTTTAGCACCGCAGTTAACGCTGAGATTGACCAAATTTATGTTGCCCATAAGTCAAAATTAAAACAAATAAAAACCACTCAATATAACAAAAAACAGCTTTAAATTTGTGTCAAGGTCAAGGCTCGCGGTGTCAAGTCCAAGCAGGAGCATATATAAAATATGTGACTGTTTGGCTTGGCATCGCAGTTAACGCTGAGATTGACCAAATTTAAAGTTGTTTTATTGTTTTTAATTTTTTTTCTACTCGCTGTTCAAAATTTTGAACAGTCAAGTTAAGCGCCTCATTTAACACGCTTCCTGTCACCGTTATCGTATTTAACCGCTCCATCTCGGTTGAATAAAGCGTTTTTATTAAGTTGTATACAGCATTTGTCATTTGTTTGCAGTTAGGTGTTGTGCAACTTGGGCAAACAATAGCTCCCGTTTCTAAATTAAGGAATATTTTGCTTATAAACGGCATTTTGCAAACTTGGCAAGTATTAAAGTTAAGCCTATAACCTAATACCTTTAACATACCTAAAATAAACTTTAATAAAACAAGTTTAGCATCTATTTTATCGTAGCAAGTTGCTTTTAATGCCTTTAAAACATTAATAAAAACTAACGGATTTGCCTCATTTTCCATAAGAGAGGCTTGTACAACTTCAAACAAACTAAAAGACATATAATAGTTGTTAATATCTTTTGTAAGGTCAAAAAAACTATCTTCTAGATTTACGCTAGTAACGGTATAGTAGTCGCCTTTTTTAATTAGATTAAAATCGGCAAAACAAAAGGGCTGAGAGGCAAACTTCAACTTTGCATTTTGACTCCTCACACCCTTTAAAACAGCACTTATTATGCCTTCTTCTAGAGAAAATAATTTAATTATTTTATCTTTTTCACTGTAATCAATACTACTTAAAACAATAGCTTTAAGTTTTAACTCGTTCATTAAAACTCCTTGTTCAATTCCTCTTGTGTAATATAATTTGCATAAGGCAACATATTTTGCATAATTTTGGGATGTTGGACGGCACTATACAACATTAAAAGACTTAACTGTTCTTCTTTACTTGCGTATTTAATGTTTAGCCAGACTAATTTAGCAAAATCGTTTACAAAATCATCCATAACACCCTCCAATCTCTAAATATATTATATGCTAATACTTCAATTATATTTCCTTTTTATCATAACCCAAAGTATTAATTTGTAGGTCGCTATTCCTCCATTTATCCTTTACTTTTACAAAAATATTTAAAAAAACTTTTGATTGTAATAGGTTTTGAATGTCAAGCCTCGCATTTCTACCAATGAGTTTTAACATAGACCCACCCTTACCTATTATTATATTCTTATGAGAGGCTTTTTCGCAAATGATTACGGCGTCTATTTGAATTATTTTTTCTTTTTCCTCAAAACGCTCAATTTCTATGGCTATTCCGTGAGGTATTTCCTCCTGTAAATGCCACAAGGCTTTTTCCCTAATAATCTCGCTAACAAGAAAGCGTTCGCTCTTATCGGTATGAATATCATCGGGATAATATTTGACGCCCTCTGGTAAAAGTTTTAAGATAGCATTTAGTAAAACATCAACATTTTTGTGCCTTAAAGCGCTAAGAGGCACAATTTCTACAATTCCTTCTAATTTGTTAAGTTTATCAAGTTTAGGATAAAGCGCTTCAAAATTCGTTTCGTCCGTTTTGTTTACTACTAAAATCAATTTTCCTGCACTTTTTGCATAATTTTGAATAACTTGCAACTCATCATCTCTAAATAGTTTAGTCGCATCTAGCATATAAACAATAATATCAATGCCACTAAGTGCCGAATTAATAGACTGCAACATATAGTCGTCTAACTTATTTTTAGGTTTTAGCATTCCCGGCGTATCTAAAAACACGATTTGATAATATTCACCGTTTTTTATACCCGTTATATTATTTCTAGTAGTTTGTGGCTTTGGTGAAACTATTGAAACCTTTTCGCCAATCAAACTGTTCAGTAAAGTACTTTTGCCTACATTAGGCTTTCCTATTATGGTAACAAAACCAGATTTAAACATTAATTTTTTTCCTTTATAAATGTATTTTTTTAATTTTTAACTTCTTTTTAAGTTAAATTTAGATAGTATTAATTCTTCCTCACCACGCATTAAGTTTTTATCCATTTCGTCTATGTGATCGTAACCTAAAAGGTGAAGTAAACCGTGCAAAAACAAGTAGCAAATTTCTCGGTTTAGGCTGTGACCATAGTCTCCAGCTTGCTCTTCTGCTCTATTTAGATTAATAACAATATCGCCTAAAACAACTCGCCCAGACAAAGGATTGATATCCTGCGGATAAGTTTTTTTGTTAATTCTAGCATTAAAAACATTGTTAAGATTAGGAAAACTTAAGACATCGGTAACCTCATCAATATCTCTTGTTTGTTTGTTTAACTGTTTAATTTCTTCCGAACTCACAAAAGACAAAACTGTCTCTATTTTGCAGGGATTGCTGTGCTCTAATTTAAGAGCTTTTTTATATATTTTTTTTATAATTTTAGTCATTTTATCATCTAATGTGTTATCTAATATCTCTAACATAAATTTTCCTCTATTAATTTTTTGGTGTGTCAACTTTCATTTGGCATTCAATATAAGCTGATACTGTATAGATAGTACCATTTTTTTCTATCGTTGTAAATTCTTTATTGCTAATTAAATTTATTGGCATCTTTTCTCTTGCAAGTAGCATCGCCTCATTAATTAACTTGTTCTTATTTTCTTCAAAATCTTGCTCTATTAAAATAGGCTCAGTTTCGTAATAAAAAGTTTTATTTATTTTAAAGGGAAGCATATTATTTTTAAACAAATACTTCTGCTTGTTTTCAATTTCAAAATTTTCATAGGGATTTTGCACTGACTTAATATTAAAGTTTGTACCAAACAAACTCATACTAGTATTCTCTACTTTGTTTCCCGTTCTTATCATTTCGGTTTTATTGGTATCAAAATTAATTGAGCTGCTGTACCATACTCTTGCAAAAACTTCTCCCATAGCAATGCAGGATGTTTTTGTGCCGTCAATATTATCAAAATAACCGGCTATTAAGGCGTCCCCTGTTTTAATAACATCTCCAACTTTAATAAGCGGCGTACCTTGCACGACATTAATTTGAGTTACGACACCTTCAAAACCAGATATTAAATGCGTTTGTTGCCCTAAGTTTGCAATAATGCTTGGCACTCTTACTTCTTTTACATTTACAATTATGCTAGTACCTTTTTTTATTATGCTAACCATACTAATTTGCTCTAATTGCTGAGATAAATAATTTTCTATGCCTTCTATATTTTTTGTGTTTAAGCCTTGTCCAACACTAACTCCCGCTTGTGATAGCGTCTGTACAATTTGCTCTTTTGTTAGGCTTTCTATGCCATAAATCTCAATTTTCCAAATAAAACTGTTTATTATTAATGTTGTTACAATAAACAATATAGCGCCAATAAACAGTCCTATTCGCTTTTTAAAAAACTGTAAAATAAATGGCATTCCATAATATTTTTGTACACTCAAATTATAACATGGCACATCTAAACTTTCCTTAACTTTTGTTAAATGCGAGGCTTGTATAACAAAAAATATCTCTTTTTTCGTCGTTCTCTTTATATTTTTGAGCGGAATATTCTTCTTTTTTAAAATAGTAAATATTCTATCCAAATTAAGTCCCGACACCTTTACTTTGGCTAGTCCACTAAACATATTTTTAAGCATTTTTGCCACCTACCTCTTCTATTAAAATAATTATTCCTTCAATTACAATAGAATTTAAGTTGAGTTCTTTTATGTTTAAGTTTTTACCAACAATTTTTAATTCGCCTTCTTTTATTTTTAAAACAACCTCTTGTTCATCAAAATTCAAAATGTCCTTATAGCCCTGAACATATATCATTTTTCCAGCTAAATTAACATACTTATAACGACTAAACACACTCGTTAGCGGAAGTTCTAGAGAATCATTAATTTCACCCAAAAAGTTAAACATAAAAAATACTCCTTTTTATTATAAATAATTTTATGCTCACACTCTTTGATATATCATTTTAAAATAAAAAAAACAGCAATAATTAATGCTGTTTTTTGTGTTTTATTTTGTTTTATTTTTGTTTCATTTTTTTCTTAAACAATATAAGTACTAAAACAAATAAAAAAATTAAATATGCGAAAATTATTATCAATGGCACAATCATTTTAAAATATTCTCCAGCTAATGCAAATTTAAAAACATCTACTGCGTTAGCAAAAGGCAAAATATAACATATCGTTTTATAAACTTCACCTAATAAATCAACACTAAACCACATTCCACTAGTAAATGCAACTACCTGAACTAAAATTGAACTTATTGGTGGGGCTTGTTTGTCGTTTACTAAAGAACCAATTATAATACCTAAGAATATAAAAATAAGAGATATTGGTATTGACAAGAATATTATTAAAACTAAATTAAAACTAAGAGCCATTCCATATAAAAGCGATATAAAAAACAATACAATTACTTGAAAAATTGCAATTAAAATATAGCCTATTGTATAACCCAAAACATAATCTTTTGCTTTCATTGGAGATGAAAATAGCCTTATTAAAAAAGATGTTGAAATATCTTTAGAAACTAAAACACTAACAAATAATGAAATAAATGAAAAACTAAAAATAATTGTTGCTGGTGCAAAATTATTAATATCAAACGCTGTATTACCTGCGGGCATAGCATTATTTAATGACGAAGCAAAAACCAATAAAAGAGCAGGTAATCCAATTAAAAAAAATAAATTAGCAATATCTCTTAACGATTCTTTTATATTTCTTCTTGCAAATATTATTGATTTCATAATTATAGCTCCTCTTCTGTTAAACTTAAAAAAGCATCTCTAAACGAATTAGTACTTGTAAATTTTTTAATTTCTTCTATCGTTCCCTCAATTTTTAATTTACCATAATGCATAATACCCACCCTGTCAGCAAGTTCCTCTACTTCATCTAAATACTGCGTAGTCAAAATTATAGTAACCTCTTTTTTAAGTTGTTTTAAAATATTTCGTATTTCTTTTCTTATTCTAACATCAAGCCCTAATGTTGGTTCATCTAAAAATAATATTTGTGGTTGTGTTATTAATGCCATAGCTATACTTAATCTTCTTTGCAAACCACCAGATAATTTTTTTGCTTTTACATTCTTTTTGTCATCTATTTTTAAAAGATTTATATATTTTTTAGCAGCTAATTTTGCTTGCAACTCATTCATACCATAAATTTGTGCAATAAAAATTAAGTTTTCTTCAACACTCAAATTAGGAGCAATAGCCGTTTCTTGAGGTGATAAATTAATAATTTCTTTCACTTTTAACTCATTTTTTATTATACTATTACCTAATAAATATGCATCGCCGCTAGTTGGCAACATAAGGCAAGATAACATTTTTATCGCCGTTGTTTTGCCTGCTCCGTTTAAACCAAGTAGAGCATAAAATTCACCTTTTGCTATTTGTAAATTCAAATTATCAACTGCAACTAACTCTCCAAATTTTTTAGTAAGATTTTCTGTTTTTATCGCTATCATTTGATACTCCTTTAAATAATATTTTGTGATTTAACAATATCATTAGCAAACTTAAGATAGCTATCGTTATTAACTATAGCTATACCTTTACTTTTATCGGCTAATAACAGCAATGTTTGACCTGCTTTTATTTCAAACATTTTCCTAATATCTTTTGGAATAACAATTTGACCTTTTTCACCTACTTTAACTGTCGCTAAGCTTTTGTTTAATAAATTATCTTCTTTGTGCATATCAAATCCCCTTTGTATAACTTTTCATACTTGTATGAATTATTATACCAAATATTTATCTCTACTTGTCAACTAAATTAATACATAAAAAAATATTAATGTAAAAAAACAGCACTAATTAATGCTGTTTTTGTATTTTGTTTAATAGCCTTTTTTGTTTAGAAGTTCGGCAAATAAAATTGCTTTTATTTGTGGACTTAACTGATTAACTTCCTCAACAAAAGTTTGTTCTTCTTCGTTAAAATCAATCTCACTCAATTTTTGTTGCATTTCTGCTAGTTTTTTATCAAGTTCAGATTGTTCTATGCCACGCTTTTCATCAATTATTAATTTTTCTTCTCTTAAAAGTGATGTTTTCCAATTTTTTTCATCTTCAATACTCTCAAGCGCTGCTTTTTTCATAATATCTTCTTCTGAACGATTATAATCTCTTTGCATTTGAACAGCATCTGGTTTTGGAGCTATAACTGTTTTTAGTTCCACTTTATCGTCCTTAGAAGTTTTAGCTAGAGGGTTTTTCTTGTTCATTTTTTTACTGCTAATACTCATTCTAGTAAAAATATATAGACCGATAATTAAAACGGCTCCTACAATAATAATTTCGGGTTTCAAGCAAAACACCTCCTATTTTTAATAATTATTTGTCTTCTTTTCTTGAAGCACTGCTAAGAAGTTTTTTTGGTGAACTTTTCATATCATCTTTTCCACCAAGTGAATTTCTCATTGCAGTATCAGAAATTAAGTTTTGCATTTTATAATAATCCATAACGCCAATTTTGTTGTTTTTAAAAGCTTCGGCAAGTGCTTTTGGCACCTCAGCCTCTGAGCGTAATACTTGCGCTCTCATCTTCTCGCTCTCTGCTCTCATCTCTTGTTCCATAGCGATAGCTTCTGCTCTTCTTTCCTCAGCCTTAGCCTGAGCAATTTTCTTATCAGATTCTGCTTGGAAAGCTCTTAAGTCTGCGCCTATATTTCTGCCTACATCAATGTCGGCAATATCTACTGACAAAATTTGGAAAGCTGTTCCGTCATCTAGTCCTTTTTCTTGAACAACTCCTGAAATTGCATCTGGATTTTGCAACACATCACCGTGAGTTTCTGCTGAACCAACTGTTGTAACAATACCCTCACCAACACGAGCGATAATTGTTTTTTCGTCCGCTCCACCTACTAATCTTTCTAAACTAGTTCTAACAGTAACCCTAGCTTTAACCTTTAACTCAATACCATCTTTTGCAACGGCACTAATTTCTGGCGTAAAAATTACTCTAGGAGTAACATATTCTTCAACTGCTTTTTTAACATCTCTTCCCGCTAAGTCAATAGCTTTAGCTTGATCTATTGATAAACTAATTTTAGCACTGTTGGCCGAAATCAATGCACCGACAACCTTGTCTATATTTCCACCCGCTAAATAGTGAGTTTCAAGTTCGCCAATATTAATATTTAAGCCACCTTTTCTAGAAATAATATAATTATCAATAATTAGCCTAAGATTAATATTCCTTATTTTCATACCAATAAGACGGCTAACACTAACATGTGAGCCAGACATTAAACATCTAAACCAAATTTTAACTGGCACAACTGCAACTATAACAGCAAGTAATAGTATAACAAGCCCAAGCCCAACTGCCCATAGTACAATAGGATCCATAACTAGTAATAAATTAAACATATAATTTTCCTCCAAACTTATATAACCTTATATTTTTTTAACAATAATATTTGAACCATCAACTTCAATAACTTTAACATAACTTCCTTTTGATAAATATGGTCCATTAGAAAAAACTTGATAAACTAAATCTCCAATCATAACTTTGCCAACTGGTTTACAAATAGTTTGCGTAACGCCTTCCTTGCCTAGCAAGTGTGCAAAATTATTTTTGTCATTTGAATAATCTGCCGAGATAGTGCTATGATTTTCGACCAGCCCCGATCTACTTAAAAGACCAAATCTTGCCGAATAAGTGAAAACAAGTATTAATAGTAAAACAAATACAATAAATAAAGATACTAAAATAAATACTTGAGTGATGCTAGCACCTGCTACTATTCTAAAAATCACACCAGTGATTGTCATTATAATACTCATAATTCCAAAGATTCCAAAGCCCGGTACAACAGCTTCTATAATGCCTAAAGCCAATCCTACGCTTAAAAAGATTATTGAAAGTGTATCCATTTCAGAAAATAGCGTAATAATTTCATTCCACATAATTAGCATACCTCCTATTAACTATTAAATTATAACATAGTAAAATTAAAAAATAAATAGTTATTTGAAAATTCTTTTAAATTTAATAACTATTATTGTGCTTAAATTAACACGAAAGAGCAGTCTTAACTTAAAAGACTGCTCCATCGCATAAGGTTAAATATTCGAAACAAAAATTGGGGATTTTGTTTCTAAAATGAATAATAACACAGTTTTTGATGATTTGCAATACTATTTTATAACATTTTAAAAATAGTTTACGACAAAAAATACTATAATTTTTTACAAAATTAATTTGACAATAACCTATTAAAGTGATTTTTTACTATTTTTATTTTGTCTTTCGTAATAAAATAAATACTGCTGAGCATAACCTGATAATTTTGTAAAAATATCTGTTAAATTTTTTCTTATAATTGTGCGATTTGAAATTTGTGCATTTTGACTAAAATAATTGTTATAAATTTTTTCTATCCAAGTATCAACAGGAAAAACATCCATTTTATAATAGCCAAAAAGTAGCACACAATCGGCAACCTTAGGTCCTATGCCCGATAATTTAATGAGTTCATTTATAGCTTTTTCTGTCGGCAAAGCACTAAAAACTTCTAAATCAATTTCGTTTAGTTGTTTTATAAACTTTACTAGTTGCACAGCGCGATAACCAACGCCGGCATCTAAAAAATCTTGTTCTGTTATTTTATTTAACTGCTCAAGAGTAGGGAAAGCATAATAGTCACCAAATTGTTTAGAATTAATTTTTGTACCAAACTTTTCGGATAATTTTTTAATAGAATTTTGAATGCGTTTAATATTGTTGTTAGCGGAAATTATAAAACTAATAAACATCTCTAACTTATCTTGCCTTAAAATTCTAATACCTCCACCATACTCCATTGCATTTTTTAACACTTCAAACTGACTTAACTGCTGTTTTATATGTGAATAATCAGTTTTTAAGTCAAAATAATTCTCAAAATAATTCTCATCAGTGCATTCTATAACCGTTTCATTTGCGTAAGAAAAAATACGGGCGATTTGACTGTCAGATATAACTAAATAATAATCGCCACAATTTTCATACCTAAAAACTTGCCCACACTCTAAAATGTGTTTTATATTAAAATTATTTAAATTTTTAATGATTATTTTATTTTTTTGTTTTAAATATTCCATATAAATATTATAACCTATTACCCCTAAAAATTCAATTGTTAAAACTAAAAAAGAGAGCAAATGCTCCCTTTTTGTATTTGTTTTTTAAATTAACTTTCTGGATAAACGCTTACGCATTTTTTTGTTTGTGTTTTGTTTTCAAACTTAACAATACCATCAATTAATGCAAAAAGTGTATAATCTCTGCCACAACCTACATTGTTTCCTGCAAAAACTTTTGTTCCTCTTTGTCTAACCAAAATATTACCTGCTGTAACAAATTGACCGTCAGCTCTTTTAACACCTAAACGCTTAGAGTTACTATCTCTTCCGTTTCTAGAACTTCCGCCGCCCTTTTTGTGTGCAAACAGTTGTATATTAATAAACATCTTCTAAAACCTCCAATTCAATAAAATTTGAATATCCCTTCAATAGGTCATTAACGCCATTTAGCATTGTATTTAAAATAATATTTGCCTCATATAACTGTTTTTTGGTTATTTTGTTTGGCATAATAATTTTAAAATACCCTAATTTGTCGTCTTTTTCAATTTTTGCGTCAACTTTTGCTACGCTAACCACACCTAATGCAGCAGTTTGGATAATGCTACTAAGGGCGGCGCAAACAATGTCTTCGCCACTTTCTTTATAACCCGTGTGGCCAGAAGCCTCCACGACAGTTATAAAATTATTTTGTTTTGTTATTTTTACTTTCGTCATAATTTTTACTTACTTTTTAATAATTTCTAATACTTTTAAGCTTGTAAATTGTTGTCTGTGACCCATTTTTGTTCTAACGCGTTTTTTTGGTTTATATTTAAAGATATGAAGTTTAACGCCTTTACCATGATTCATAACTTGCACTATAACTTTGGTATCAGCAACAACTGGCGTGCCAGTAATAACTTCGTTTTCATTAACAACCATTAAAGCGTCTAACTCTATTTTTGTTCCCACTTCTTCTTGTAGTCTTTCAACTTCAAAAATTTGGTTAGGTTCAACTTTATATTGTTTTCCACCGGTCTTAACTATTGCGTACATTTTAGGTTCCTCCTTCAAATAGTACCCGCTGTTTTAGGTGGCAACTTGTGCTCTTATTTGCCTAAACCATGCGACTCAGGCTAAATATTACTAGATAAGGCTAGTTTTGTCAATAAAAAAGGCAAAAAATAAAGATGAATGTAAAAATAGAAAA
>JAQVOQ010000094.1 GCA_028702545.1 Clostridia bacterium | reverse complement strand
GGTTTAGCTCAGTTGGTAGAGCATCTGCCTTGCAAGCAGAGGGTCAACGGTTCGAATCCGTTAACCTCCACCACTTTTTTAAATATAGGAACATAGCTCAGCTGGTTAGAGCACCACCCTGATAAGGTGGGGGTCGATGGTTCGAGTCCATTTGTTCCTACCACTTCCAGATAAAAGCAATTACTCTAAATTTAGCGGTTTAAGTGATTGTTTTTTTATGTCTTGCTTTGTGGGGTAGGCAAGGGGTAAAGTTTAATAAAATGAATTTTACAAGGGTAATTTTAAGGGTATGATTTATTAAGCTTGTCAATATACATTTGCTCATAGTCATTTGATATGTGAGTGTAAATATTACTTGTTGTTTCTGCTTTAGAATGTCCTAGCCATTTTTGAGTAATTTTTAAGGGTATACCTAACTCGTATAAGTTGCTTGCGTATGTATGCCTTAAACTATGTAAACAAATATTTTTAAAATCTAGTTTGTAACATATTTTTGTAAACTCTTGCGATACATAGTCGTTATTGTAAGCGAAAACTCTTTTTGTATATGGCTTAATTTCTTCCAAAATGGCACCTATTTGACTTGTAAGTGGTATCTCACGATAAGAAGTCTTTGACTTTGTGCCTTTGATTAAAATGTAACCTTTATCGCGGTTTATGTCTAGCCATTCAATTTTGAGTGCTTCCGCTCTTCTAACTCCAGTGTAAAGATAAAACAAATATAAGTTTTTTAGTGGGTGGCTTTGCAGATAAACAATAAGTTTTTGTTGTTGGTCCCGAGTTAATGCAATTCTATTTTTAGTGGTATGTTTTGGCTTTTCTACCAAATTAAACGGGTTAGTATATATCAAGTTTATTTTGTGGGCAATCTCTAAACTGTTATTAATTATATTTGCGAGTATCTGCCTAGTGCGTGATTTATCAATGCTATTTATAACAATTTGTATTTGTGCAGCTGTAATTTTATTTATAGCCTTTAAGCCTAATGTATTAACAAGATACTTGTTTATTATGCACTCAATATTTTTATAACTTGTAACTTGTAGATATGGCTTTTTATAAGTGTTTAACCAAGTTTGCAAAAAGTCCTTATATAAGATAATTTGCATTTTTACTTTTTGCTGATTAACCGTTAATGCTTGTTTAAACTTTTGTCTGATAATAGTTTTTTTACGGCTATAAACTGATAACTGCCGACCGTTTTTATAAAACCTAAATTCGTATAACCCGTTGGCTCTTTGCCTTAAAGAGCCTATTTTAAACTGTTCTTTTTGCATATAGGCTCCTTTTGTTTTGTGAGCCTTAAAGCGTGTATTGTTTCCCCCTTTATATTTGCAAGTATAGGCTAATGCTAAAAAATTGCAAGAATGTTCTAAAAAAATCTTTTAAAAAATGGTTGACTTTATGTAGCAACATAATTATACTACTATTGTAGCAACAAAAAAGGGGGTGTGTGATTGAAAACTACAAAACTAGGTCGTCCTACTGAAAATGTAAAAGACACTATGTTAAGAGTAAGATTAGATAATGACACATTAAATAAACTAGATTCTTGTGTTAAAATAAAAAATTCTAATCGCTCGGAAGTAGTAAGAGAAAGCATAAAAACAGTATACGACAATATAAAAAAATGAGTTAGTCGCTTTGCCTACAAAAGAAAACGACTAACCCACGCACCACGGAACCCGTGATAAATCTATTATATCATAGGCTCCTTGGTAAATCAATAAAAATTGAATTATAAAGGAGTTTTTATTATGTTTGAAATTAAACACGAAATTGAAAAAACACAAGAAATTTATACCGATTTACTAACGATTGCAACAAACTTTAAAGAGTTAGAACTAAAAAAGAAACTTGAAATATTTGAGCCTACAATGAAAATGCTTTTTGCAAACTGTACCGAGAAAGAAAACGAATTAACGGTTGATACATTTTACAGTGCACTTATTAAAGTTCAAGAAATAAAAAATTATGTATCACCAAATCCTACTTTTAGACTACCAAAAAAATGGTTTTTAGAAAATCTTGAATTTTTTATAGGCTGTTGTCAAGGAATACTTGCAAGAAAAATGTTTGAATCACTAGTAAATAATACAGCAGAAAAAAGCATTTAAGTGCGCTTATGGAATATTTAACAAAAAAGAGTTACAAGCAAAAATGTTGGAGTTGTACGAAAGCAACAAATATGTGTTTGTGTTCTTGGGTGGAACAATACAAATTGCCAGATAATGCGATAAAAGACCAAAACGGCTATATTATAAAATGTCCCCTATATGAATATGACAACATAACACAAATTAAAAGCCTTAAACAGCAAGCAATAGAAAAAGGCGAACCGTTAAACGCATACTACTACAAAAAAGAAAAAACTAAAAATGTCAATGTATCTAACAACAAAGTTAAAACACGAAAGCGAACCAACGCAAATTAGATAAAATTACATAAGTTTTAAGACATAGTTTATAAAAAAATAGACTATGTTTTTTTATGTAATAATCAAAAGTATGGGTAAAAACAAAAAGTCCTATTTTATTGCATTTGTTAACATTTTATAACTTCACTTGTTTCTTTATTATAAATACAGAGATAAATTGATATTTTTAGAATACTTTTTTATATGTGTTTTTAATATACTTTACCTTTCTAACTAATTGCATTTTACCACCTTAATCAAGTGATTTTTTATATAGCAATCATAACTTTGCTTTGCTCCGTTATGATTGCTTAAACAAGTTAATTGATAAGCGTGCCGCTTATCAAAATTAATTGTGTTAAAAAATGTTATATGATAGATACCAACTCGGGCAAAAACACCGCTTGACTTTGTCGTACGCTCTTGTTTTTTTTGGCCCGAGTTTATGATCCTTGTATTAAGTTTATTATATGCAGCTATAACATTGTTTTGCTTTTTGTACATGGCACAAAATTGTTTGTGCCGTAGTACAAAAAAGCAAAGATAATTAACGCTCGCCGCCAGGCAATCCCCGGCTAAATATATTTATTTAGCAGGGGAGTTGCGAGATTATGAGCAATAGATTATTGTAAAGTATCGGCTCCTTAAAGTACCGAGAGCGAATGCTTTCGCGGTATTTACCGCCTAAAATCATTTACAATGATTTTTACTTGACAATATATAACAAAATTTAAAAACATAGTAAGGGTATGTTTAAGGGTATAATTTTTTAATAAACACGCTTTAAAGGCTCTAATAAAGGGGAGTTTGAACAAATGAGCATCTGCCTTGCAAGCAGAGGGTCAACGGTTCGAATCCGTTAACCTCCACCACTTTTTTAAATATAGGAACATAGCTCAGCTGGTTAGAGCACCACCCTGTTAGAAAAACAAAAGTTTTTCGCAACCGCACGGACACTTCTTGACTGGCGGTTTTAAGGTGGGGGTCGATGGTTCGAG
>JAQVOQ010000026.1 GCA_028702545.1 Clostridia bacterium | reverse complement strand
CTCAATAATAATTTTTTGGTCATATTCACTAGCGACAAGTAACCCCTCTAACAACTCTTCCATATTATTGCAAATGTTAATGCCAATGCTACTTCCTAAGTTAGATGGCTTAATTATTACAGGATAATTAAAGCTTGCAGTAATGATGTTATCCACTTCTTCAATACGCTCTTCAATATTATTTCGCAAAACATAAAATGATGGCAAGACGGGTAGATTAAGGCTATCAAACATGCGTTTCATCAGCACTTTATCCATGCAAAGCGCACTGCTCGCAACTCCGCTTGAAGTATATGGTAAATTACACAATTCTAGCAGTCCTTGCAAAGAACCATCTTCGCCATTAACGCCGTGCATAGCAATAATTACGCAGTGCAACTTGCAAAGTTTTTTAAATTTATTAGGTTTTATTTGCTTAAACAAAAAATCACTTCCGCTAAACAAACTAACCGCAAATAGTGCTTTTTGTTTTTTGTTAAAATTATTAAAAGTGGCAATATTAAGCAATGCATTGCCGTAAAACCACTCGCCCTCTTTATCAATATAAATTGGTAAAATATTATATCTATTTTTATCAAGTGCTTTTAGTGCCTGTTGAGCCGTAATAATGCTAATAACGTGCTCACTAGACCTGCCACCAAAAATTACCGCAATATTTTTTTTCATAAAAAACTCCCTAATAAGTTTTATGATTAAGGAGTTATAAAAGTTTAATAATATTTTAAGTGTATAAGTCTGGCAAGTCGTTTTCAATAAGTAGCACATCGCCCGACTTTAAAAGACTAGGAAACATATTTTGCGCCTCTTTTAAATTTTCTACTTCAATTATATTTTCTTCTGCAAATCCACCTGCAATTAAGCCTTCTTTAAGCGGTTTTTTATATGCTAAATTTACAATTATGCACTTTGTTGCAACACTGGCAATACGCTTACCAAATTCAAAATTTTCGGCATAATCTTTATCACCTAACTCAACGAGTCCCGGCGTCATAACGATTTTGTTTCTATTTTCAAATAGTGCTAAAACATTTAATGCACTCGTACTACCCTCAACGCTCGCATTAAAGCTGTCGTCTAAAATAGTCACTCCACTAGCTGCGTTAATAAGTTCTAATCTATGCGGAACACTTACAAACTTTGATATTCCCTCTTTTATTTGTTCTAAACTTAATCCAAGTTTAAAAGCTAGTGCAACCGCCAATAAAATATTTTCTATATTATGTCTGCCTAATAAAACAGTTGTTACTTTAACGGGTTTTTGACCTTTTATAACGAGTTCAAATTGACTACCATCACCGTTAACCTTTATGTTTTTAGCACTAACATATGCCTCATCATTCTCTAACTCAACATATTCTTTATTTATTAAATTTGCTTTATTTATTAAATTTGCTTTATTAAAAAGCTCTTTAACAATTTCGTTGTTGCCATTAAATATTGCGTAACCTTCACTCGGCAAACTCTCAATTAATTCATATTTTGTTTTTTTAATTGTTTCTATCGTTTTAAAAGTTTCTAGGTGTTGATTGCCAACGCTCGTTAAAATTGCATGATGCGGTTTAATAAAATCACATAAATATGCAATCTCTCCTCTTTGTTTTGCGCCCATTTCGGCAATTAGCACCTCATCATCTTCGTGTAAATATTGATTAACAACCTTTGTTAGCCCCATTGGAGTATTGAAACTATTTGGACTCATGCAAACCTTGTATTTTTCACTAAGCAATGTGTTTAAAATATATTTTGTGCTAGTTTTACCAAAACTGCCCGTTATGCCAATTTTAATCAAACGCTTAAATTTTTTAAGTTTATGTTTTGCTTTTATCATAAATGATAGTTTAATAAGTTCCTCAATAGGCGTTAAAATAATGTGAACTAATATTACAAGTAGTGGAATTAAAAAGGGAGTAATTGCCACAACAGCAAAATTGAATATGTTAGAAACGCCCCAGAAGAAAGCTATTAAATAAAAGGTTAAAAGTGTACTTGCTAAAAAAAATGTTGCTACTAACCTTGTCATTCGTTTAGTATATTTTAGAGGTGTTTTTTTAGGAATTGAATACATATTTAAAATAAAAACAATGCTCAAATAAAAATAAAAAATCAAGCTAATATAAGAATAATAATTTGTGCCGTTTTGAAAAGTATTAAATAAAACATTTGTAACAACAAGCCCACAAGTGCTTAAAAAACTCAACATAAAAAGGCGAGATACATATTTGGCTCTCGTATCTTTTAACCAATAAAAATAGCCTATTATGCGATATCCCGCAAGTTGAATAGCTTGCAAAAACTTATAGGCGGCAAAACATAGCATAGTTGCATTAACTAAACTTAAAATAATAGTAATATAAAAATGTGGATTACTTACATCAATCAAATTCATACTATTCTCCTAGATTCAAAAAACTTTTTAAAATCAAAAGGCTTTTTGTCGCCTCATCCAAATAACTATAATGCCCCGCGTTTTCAAACACAATAAGCCCGCTATTAATAATATATTTATTTAACTTTTTTGCCATATATAAAGGCGTATCTTTGTCGAGCTTTCCCCAAATAATTAGCGTGGACGATGTTATATCTTTTAACGCATAACTCAAATCTTGCTTTATAATCCTATTAAAAACTTGTTTTTCATCACTGCTTAGCGCTTTATAATCAGATGAACCAAAGCGGTTTAGTATTTTTTTATTAACTATTTTTAACTTAACCAAGGTTTTTAATAATTTATATTGTTTTATTCTTAAAAAAGTTTTTAAACAAAATTTTGGTTTTAAGCCAGCACTATCAATTAGCGCCAACTTTTGAACTAACTCTTTATATTTGCTCGCAAGTATTATTGCAATTCTGCCACCAAATGAATGGGCAACAATGGTTACTTTTGTTATGTTTAACATCTTTAAAAATTGATAAACAATTTCGGCATAATCATAAATGCTAAAGTGGCTCGGTGGTTTACTGCTTTTGCCAAACCCTATTAAATCAAGGTTTATAGTGTTAATACTACTACTTAAAGAATTTTGCAAGCCCTCAAAACTTTTAATACTTCCGCCAAAACCGTGTAAAAATAACACATAATTTTTAGAGTTTTTACACTCGTTTACACAATAATTTATATTTAAGTTACCTATTTTTAGGTTCATAAACTCCTAAACTTGCAAAAACATAATAATAGCGTCTGCGCCGTCTTTATAATATTTTTTTCTTTTGTTAGTTTCTATAAAACCTAACTTTTTATAAAAATTAATTGCTGGAGCATTATGTTCGTTGACTTCTAAAAACATCTTTTTAAAATTGTTGCTTTTTGCAAAAATATTCAGGTGTTCAAGCAACTTTGTCGCTATCAAAAGTTTTCTATAAAGCGGTTTTACTGCAATTTTTAAAATATTTATCATATTATCTTGCGTTTTTAAGCTATCAGCATAGCCTATTATCTCATCGTTTAACTTAGCAACTAAAAATAGCCTATCATCCTTTTTTATTTCATCTTTTAAACTATCTTTACCGTATGCTTCATCGCCAAAAATTTCTTTTTCTAACTTTTCAAGTTCTAACAAATCGCTAATATAAGCTTTTTCAATTTTTAAATTTTTTAACATTTTTTCTCTGTATTGATCTTCTGCTTGACTAAGTTTTATATAAAGTGGCTCTAATTCATTTATGCCAATAAACTCATTTTTTGCCTCTTTTTCAAGCGTTAAATTAATTAATGTATCCTCGCTTATATTTACATAATTCTTAGCACAATTAACCGCGTCAAAATATTCTTTTTCGTCATCTTTTACAAATAATTGCAAATTGTTAGCGTTTAAATATTTTTCCAAATCGGCAAGCGACAATACTTTCATATTTTTTATCGTTTTATCTTTATTAAAGTGTGCTGTGTAACAGCCTCTGTTATCAGCATTTAAACAAACTAAAAAATCATTTTGAATACTTGCACTATTTATATTATATGCTAACATTTCAAACGAGTTTACGGCAACGCACTTCTTTTGTGTTCCAAATAAAAACGCTTTAACCAAGCTAACACTAATTCTAATGCCCGTAAAAGAACCGGGGCCAACAACTACACTAAAAGTATTAATGTCAGCTAAACTAATTCTTTCGTTAAATAATACCTCATCAATTTTTGACAACAAATTTTCCGAATGGCTGTCGTGCTCGCCTGTAAAAATACTTGCACTCTTGTTATTAACATAGGTTGTAATCAATGCCGTTTTTTTAGTTGTATCAAGTGCTAAAATGTTCACAAACTCTCCTCCACTTCTATTTGTCTTAGGTCGCCGTCTAATTTTTTTATATCAATTGTTATAAGGTTTGACTTTGGAATAAGGTCGGCTATATTTTGCGCCCATTCAATAACGGAAACGCCTGGGACAATACCAGTATTTTTGCTTTTAATAAAATACTCCGTAAGTCCAAATTCATATGCTTCACCGCTATCTTCAATGCGATACATATCAAAGTGATAAAGTGGCAGTTTTTTACCTTTATAATCGTTCATAATAGTAAAAGTTGGACTAGTAACAGCTTGCCTTACGCCCAAGCCTTTTGCAAAACCTTTTGTAATTGCTGTTTTGCCAGCACCTAATTCTCCATTTAAAACAATAGTTAAGCCAGCAAAAAAACTTTTAGCTAACTTTTTGCCAAGTTTAATAGTTTGACGCTCACTTTTTGTTACATATGTTTTCATTATCTACCTAATAATTGCTTGAATCAATTTTCCTTTGCTTTTTTTAATATTTTTAATTATTAGCGTACCCTCTAGCCTACTAATTGCATCTAAAGCATCCACTTCACTATTAGCATAAACCTCTGCTAATTTGTCACCCGCTAATACTTTTGAGTTTGATTTAACAAAGAGTTTTATGCCCGCTGCATTATCAATTTTGTTAACTTTTTTCTTACTCATATCTCGTACAATATATCCTAATTCTTTAGTTTTTATTTGATTAATAAAACCATCTTTTTTAGCAATTAGCGATTTTACAACTTTTGCTTTTTCCATAAGTTCAAGCCTTGTAATAATTTGATCATCTCCACCTTGGGCTCTAATAATTTCTTGAAATTTTAACAAAGCATTACCGCTAACAATAGCGTCATTAATAGCTTTTTTTGCTGTTTTAACATCATATGCGCCCGACAAGACTAACAACTCTTCACACAATTTTTTGCTAACTGTTGCCAAATTATTTTTTTTGCCCTGCAAAACATTAATTGCATTTTTAACCTCTAAATTTGTGCCAATTCCACTGCCTAATGGTTCGCTCATATCCGTCAAAATTGCACTGACCTTTTTACCTGCTCTTTTGCCTATTTCAACCATAGTTTTAGCTAAAATAGTCGCTTGCACTAGGTTTTTCATAAATGCGCCATCGCCAAATTTAACATCTAGCACAATAACTGCTGCATTGCTTGCTAACTTTTTACTCATAATAGATGATGCGATAAGTGGAATAGATTCCACGCTACCTGTGGCATTTCTAAGTTCATATAAAATTTTATCGGCAGGTGCTAGCGCTTTTGTTTGGCTTATTATACTTGCACCTACTGAATTAATAGTTGAGATAAATTGTTCCTCGGTTAAATTCAAATTGTAACCAGTAAAAACTTGTAACTTATCGGCAGTTCCACCAGTAAAACCTAGCCCTCCACCGCTCATTTTTGCAAATTTAACTCCTAGACTTGCTACGATTGGTACAACAATTAAAGTTGTCGTATCGCTAACTCCTCCTGTTGAGTGTTTGTCTACTACAACGCCTTTTACATTATCAAAATTAACAATATCGCCAGAGTGTGCCATTGCAAGAGTCAACTCATAAGTTTCGTCAATATTCATTCCATTAATAGCAATAGCCATTAAAAGTGCGCTCGTTTCATAGTTTTTAATTTTACCACTCATAATACCATCAATAAAAAAGGTTATTTCCTCTTTTGACAGTGCTATTTTGTTTTTCTTTTTTTGTATAAGGTCGTAAATTCTCATAAAATACCTTTTAAATTTTTTATAGTCAATAACTTACAAAAGTAATTATAACAAGTTTGAATTATGTTGGCAACCTAAAAACTTTAAAACAAAAAAAAGAGTTTAATTTTTTAGTTTAAAACTCTTTTTTATTTTAATAATTAATACTATTATCTCCCTTATCCCAAAGTTTATCTAAGTTATAAAAGATTCTCGCCTCATCGGTCATAACATGCACTAAAATGTCGCCATAATCTAAAACGACCCACTCAGCATAATGCTTAACATCTTTTCTTATAGGCTCAATACCTAATTTGCTTATTTCATCCTCAACATAATTAGCAACGCCTTTTGCCTGAGTTGTTGAAGTGACCGTAGCTAAAACAAAATAACTAGCTACGCTTGATAAACTCTCAATATTTAAAATTTTAACATCCGTTGCCTTTTTGCTCTTAGCAAATTGTGCAATTTTTTCAACTTCTTCTTTTATTTGCATAATTTCTCCTTATTAGTAGTTTAATTATTATATTATTTATTATAACTTTTAGTCAAACCATTATCATATTTAAAGTTTAAAAAGTTAAAAAATGGTCAATAATTCAAGCATTTAAGGAGTATTTATGAAAAAATATACACTTAGTAAAATTATTGACTTTTTATTTAAAACAACATTAACTTTTTTTATATTTTTTGTTTGGATACAATTTTATGTTAAAAGTTTAAATTTAACACTGCTTTTAACAGTTATATCAACTGCATTTTTTGTTTGGTTTTTTACTGCTAGACAAAATAAAAAATATAACTCACTAAAGTTAACTCAAGAAGAAGATGCTGCCGTTTTAAACTATACAAACGAATTTTTATTTAGCTCGGCAAAAGAAAATTTAAACTTTTTTTTAGCACTCGTAAATAAAAAGCACTTAGCTAAAGTAGAACAAAATTTTATTATAATTGAGCAAAACTCATATAAAATTGCTCTAATACCTTATTATAAGTCGCGAAAATTAAATATAGATGAAGCAACAAGCATATATATCAGGGCAAAAGCCTTGAATTTAAACAAATTAATAATAACCTGCAAACTAGTAGATCAAGAGGTACTGAATTTTACTAAACAATTAAAATCATTAAAAATAATAATATTAAACGACAAGCAAACCTACCTAAAACTATTAAAAAAATATGACCATTACCCACAAATAAATAACAAGCTTATACAAGAAAATAAAATAACTTTTAGCCAAATGCTATTTGTTATGTTTAATCGCAAAAAAACAAAAGGCTACTTAATTAGTGGCACCATTTTGCTACTCGGTTCTTTTATAATAAAATATAATTTATACTACATCATTTTTAGCAGTCTGCTTTATTTTATGGCACTATTTTCATACTTCAATATGCCATACAATAAAAAGATAAGTGAAAATATTTTAGAAGAAGATATAGATCAAAAATAAAAAACTGTGAATAAATTCACAGTTTTTTTAAAATAATTTTTATTAAGTTTTATAAAATATGCTTAACGCCATCTTTTGAACTAAGCCTGTAAAGCACCATAACGCCACCAACTGCTAAAACAGCATTGGCTTTTAGCTTTTCTGCTAATTCATTAATTAATTTTTTAGCTTCTAAGTCACAATTTGCTAAAATTTTAACTTTAATAAGCTCTTTATTTTCTAAAACAATATCAATTTGCGCCACTAAATTATCTGTTACTCCATCTTTTCCTATTTGCACGCTAGGTGTTAATTTGTGAGCGAGTGTTTTAAGTTCTGCTCTTTGTCTAGTTGTAATCATAATTTTCTCCTTAATCGCTGTATTCAAATTCAACATAACCAATTCTAACGAGGTCGTTTTCTTGAATACCCATTTCTTTTAATCTTTTAATAATTCCGTCTTGTTTTAATCTCTTTTGAAAATAAGCAAAACTTTGTGTATCGGTTAACACAATTCCTCTAATCATTTCATCAATCAATCCGCCACTTACAACAAACACGCCGTCTTCGTCAATATTAACTTCAAAGAAAGTTTTATCTTTGACATCAAAATCAAAGGTTTCTACTTCATCTGGCTCAGATGTTGGCAGAGTTTCAAGATTTTTAATAATAGTATCTAAAAGTTCATCAAGACCAGTATGAGTAGCTGCGGAAACTTCTATAATTTTATATTTTTTACCGTATTTTTTCTTAAATTCTTCTAACTTAGAAAAATCATCAAACAATAAATCCATTTTATTTAATACAACTATTTGTAATAAACTTGCTAATTTTTTTGAATATGATTTTAATTCATTATTAATGATTTTAAAGTCTTCTAACGGATTTCTTCCATCTACTGCCGCAATATCAATAACATGAACTAGCATCCTCGTCCTTTCAATATGCCTCAAAAAGGCGTGTCCTAGTCCAACGCCTTCACTAGCGCCTTCAATTAAGCCTGGAATATCGGCAACAACGAAACTTTTTGAATGGTAATATGCCACGCCCAAGTTTGGGCTAATTGTTGTAAAGTGATAATTAGCAATTTTAGGTTTAGCTGAGGTTATTACAGAAAGCAGTGTACTTTTACCAACATTAGGAAAGCCAATAAGTCCAATATCTGCAATTGTTTTTAGTTCTAATATAACTTCTTTTTCTACAGCCTTCTCTCCCATTTCAGAAAACGCTGGTGCTTGACGAACACTCGTAGCAAATTTGGCATTGCCTCTTCCGCCTTTTCCGCCTTTTAATAGCACTTTTTTATCGTCATCAAAAAACATATCTGCTACAACTTTACCCGTTTGAGCATCTTTAATAATTGTTCCTTTTGGCACTTTTATAACGATATCTTGTCCGTATCTTCCATACTTATTATTAGTTGAGCCGTTTTCACCATCTTCAGCTCTAAAATGCTTAGTAAAATGGTAATCACTCAAATTATTCATATGAGGTGTAACCTCAAAAATAATACTTCCGCCATTCCCACCATCGCCACCATTAGGGCCACCGTTTGGAACATATTTTTCCTTTCTAAAACTTACGGAGCCATCTCCGCCGTTGCCTGCTTTTATAAGAATTTTGGTTTTATCAATAAACATAATAATCCTCTTTATTTTTTTACATTTTTTTATAATAAATACATATGTTTTTTAATTTACAATGCTCGCACTTTGGCTTTTTTGCCGTACAATTATATCTGCCAAACAATACTAACATATAATGCAATTTAGTCCAATCATTTTTATCAAATAATTGCATTAAAGTTTTTTCTACAACTGTTGGATTATTTGAGTTTGCTAGCCCCAACCTGTTACTAACCCTTAACACATGTGTGTCTACTGCAATAGCTTGTCCACCAAAGGCAACCGAATATACAACATTCGCTGTTTTCCTGCCCACTCCCGCTAAGGTTACTAAATCTTTTAGATTATTAGGTACTTCGCCGTTAAAATTATCCATTAAACTATTAGCACACGAAATTAAATTTTTTGCCTTACTCTTATATAAGCCACACGACCAAATTAATTTTTCTAACTCTTCTAAGTTAGCAGAAGCTAGTAATTTAGGCGTTGGATATTTTTTAAATAGCTCAGGAGTTATAATATTTACACGCCTGTCCGTACATTGAGCCGACAATATTACTGCAACTAACAACTCATAAGACGAGTTATATTGCAATTCGCAACTAGCATCTTTGTACAATTCTTGTAAATAATTAAAAATAAATTGTGTGTTGTCTTTCATACTAAGCTCCTAAAAAATTATAACACACAAACTTTTTTTTGTAATTAAATTTTACCCTAAATTTTAACACTATATAATTTTTCGCCATCTTTTTTAATTTCATAAAAGCCTAAAAAGTCTGAAAACTCACTTCTATACAAAAGGTTAGTAGCTAGATTATAGTCATTTTTATTTAATTTAACACAAACACCGCAATTAAAGCCCGGTATTTTTGGCGTTGATATAACAGAGGAGCGTACTCCAAGCCTTGTTAGCATATTATAAAATCTTAGCGTACTATTTCTATTACTAAAAAGCGCAATTATATAATTCATAAATTATCACTTACTATCCTTAACACAAAATTTATTTAACACAATATAATATATTAGCAGACAACTAAAAAGGTTAAGGAAAAAATATGATTTATTTAGATAACCCCGCAACGACCAATTACAAACCATTTAGCGTTAAAATGGGCATTTTAGAAGCACTTAGCAAAAAATATAGCGCAAATCCAGGTAGAAGTTCGCACAAACTTAGTATAAATGCTGCTTTAAAAATTTTAGAAACACGAGAACTTTTAACAAAAGTATTTAACTTAAATAATTCAAACGATGTTATTTTTACAAGTGGTTGTACCGAAGCTCTCAATTTAGCAATTTTAGGAAGCATAAAAACTGGTGGACACATTATAACAACAATTTACGAACACAATTCAGTTCTAAGACCACTTTTTAAGTTGCAAAAAGACGGTTTGATTGAACTGACAATAGTTAAACCAAATAATAACGATGAAATAACTATAAAAGAACTAGAACTTGCAGTAAAACCTAATACCTATATGATAATAATTAATCATACCTCAAATGTAACCGGCTACACTATGAATATAGCCGATATTGGTAAGTTTGCAAAAGCTCACAACTTAGTATTTTTAGTAGACGGTGCGCAATCTGGCGGCCACATTAACATTGATATGCAAAAAAATAATATCAATATGCTAGCACTAGCTGGACATAAAGGGTTTTATGGTCCGCAAGGCGTCGGTGCTCTACTTTTAAATAACGCAAAACTACAACCAATCAAATTTGGAGGCACAGGAATTAACAGCGAGCAACCAATGCCACCAGTCATTAGCCCAGAGGCGTATGAGGCTGGCACAACTTGCACGCCATTAATTTTTGGCTTTGATGCAGGCATCAATTTTACTATAAAGCACTTTGATAAAATTAATAAAAAAACTACTGAGCTAACCAAATTTTTAATTACAGAATTAAGTAAAATTAAAAATATAAAAATTTATAATAAAAAGAACTACTCTGCGGGAGTAGTAAGCTTTAATTTAGGCGATTTGCCTTCAAATCAAGTAGCGAATGAACTCTGCGAAACCTATGGTATTTGCGTTAGAAGTGGATTGCATTGCGCTCCACTAGTGCACAGGCATTTTAACACGATAGAACAAGGTATGGTAAGGGTTGGAATTGCTTATAACAACACTAAAAGCCAACTTAAAAAACTTGTTTTTGCATTAAATAAAATAATTAAAAATTAATCATCAAACAATTTACTTGCATCAATTAAACCGTACCCTTCCGAATTTTTGTCTTTCTTTATTGGATAACTGTTTTTAATCAATAATCCTTTAATTTCATCGGGTTTTATATTTGGATATTTTTCTATAATCAAGCAACATAACCCCGCAATAATAGGCGTCGCCACACTCGTTCCACTAAGATTGGTGTAAAAGTTTTTCTTTTTGTTTGATGTGGACTTTAAATTGACGCCCGGTGCTAAAATATCAGGCTTAATTAGGTTAAAGACAGGTCCGCGAGATGAAAAATCAGCAACCTCAAAATCTTGCTTTTTAAAAGAGCCATCTTCCCCTCTTTTGTCGTCTAAAGCGCCAACTGTAATAATTCTACTGCTAATGCCTGGCGACTTAATTGTTGAGCCGTCAGGGCCACTGTTGCCCGCTGCTGCAACAACTGCAATGCCCTTATGCCATAATGCTTCAGCACCCATACTAAGTGGGTCACGCCCAATCATAGGATTAGAACCAAAACTCATACATACAACTTTTATATTATATTTTTTGTGATTATCATAAACCCATTGCATAGCTTGCAAAATGCTAAATGCACCCGTTTCTCCATTTTTATCTAAGGTTTTTAAACTAATAATATTGGCAAGCGGTGCAACTCCTGAATATTTTTGATGACTAATCAATCCGCTTCCTGAGGCAACCCCCGCAACAAAAGTACCGTGACCATTATCATCATAAGGCTTTTTATTGTCTTTAACAAAATCTTTAAAAAAAATAATTCGGTTATTTGGACATACAAAATCAAGGTGTGGCTTTATTCCTGTATCAATTATCGCCATTGTTACACCTTTACCTAAGTAGCCTTTATTTTGTAAGTTCGCAATATGAGTTACTTGTTTTGCAATATCAATTTGAGCAAAAACTCTCGTGCTAGCCGAAATGTATGTAATTTGCTCATTTCGCGCTAACGCGTTAATTTTTTCTGGTAATATTTTAACGCCAAAAGCATTTATAAATGGGTACTCAAAAAAGTTTAACACCTTTATGCCTTTGTCTTTTAAAAAATTTTTTACCCTTTCGTAATCTCTAGCATAAATAATGCAAGATATATTACCTCCCTTATTGCAGGTTTTAACCATATTAAACAAATATGGGTCTACTTTATTTAAAAACCTTTCCATAACTATAATATCATTTTAATTAAACTATCTAATTTTTTGCGTTGCTCGTCGTTTAACATGGGGTAAAGCATGTTATATGTATTTTCTATTTGCGTCTTATCAAAATTGCCTTCTTCTTTTTGCTGTTTAGTAACTTTTAATAGCTCATCAACGAGCGAGTCTCCACTCATACTTGAATATTTGTTGTATGCGTCGTTAATGCTCTCATAAGTTTCCGGCTCTTTTTGTTTTAACTCTTCCTCAATTTTATCGGCTTTATTAAAAACTGTTTTTTTAAAATCGTTATTTAAGTCATTTATTGATTTTTGAGAAAAATCTCTTAAATCCATTTTTTCATCCTCCCAAATTAATCGCTAAATCATTATATGCTTTAAGGTTATTAATTGATAAATTAAAAGGCAAAGTTGCTACTAAATGTACCACACAAAAAAATATATTAATCAACTTTTTTATATATATTTCATATAAATATAATGTTTAATAAGGAGAATTAGCTTATGGAAGATAAAACTGACCAAATATCCGTGAAGCCTCAAATAACACCTAAAACTATTACGGAGTCAAAAAGTAAAAAACAAATAAAGCCTAACGCTTCAAAAGTTGCCACTACTAAGCGAAAAAATTATATTTCGCAAGGATTACCGCCTTCCAAAAAAGCACCTAGCAAACTAATAGAAATGCAACAAGCTTTTAGCGAGCAATATTATAATATTCCACCAACTAATGTTCAAAAAAAAGATAACGAAAAGCCTAATGCAAATGCGCCAAAAACGCCTAATAATAAGGATAATAATAACAATAATAACAATAATAATTTAGGCACTTTAGGCCAAATCGCACCACTTTTTAATGTTTTAAGCGGTGGAAAAAACCCGCAAATCGGCAACCTTATAAGTGCTCTAGGAAGTGGCAATATGGATATGACAAAAATGATAAATGCTATGGCACCTTCTGGCGGGGCTCCAAATTTATTTAATATGTTTAATAATTCAGGTAGTAAAAGTGTTAATAGTAAGCCAGCCGAAGTTAAACCTTCAAATTTAAAGTCAAGCGATATAAAAAACATAAAAGACTTACGCAAAATATAAAAAAACAGTTAAATAAACTGTTTTTTATTCTTATATGTACTTTTTGATTTTATAAATTTATAGCATATCTTCTTTATCTAAAAAGCCTTTTATTAAAATAAGATTTTTAAGAATTCTTGCCTCTTCAAAATTTTTTATATTAAGTCCAACTGCTTTTTTTATTTTTTCAATTCTATAAATTAGTGTGTTTCTGTGCATAAATGAATCTTTACTAGCAGCACTTATGTTTAAGTTATTTTTAAAAAATAACCTAACCGTATTCATTGTTTCTTCATCTTCTAATAAATCTCTTAATGCTTTAATTTTAAATAGTTCTAAATAATCTTGTAGTCTTTCTTTAGGGATTTTTTCAAAAAGATTGTTAGGTTCGCAAAAATTTAAAATTTTTTTACCTAATTCT
>JAQVOQ010000093.1 GCA_028702545.1 Clostridia bacterium | reverse complement strand
TAACCCTCAGCATAAACTCGCTCTACAAGTTGTTCTACGCCCTCTAAAGTATTTTTAAAAGCTGTTTGTCTGTCTTGTTTTAGTTGTGTTCCCGGATGCACAACAAGTTTTTTTCCACCAAATGCTCGCAAGAATTTTAAACTATCTATAACATACTGTATACTCTTTTCTCTAGCTTCTGGTGAGGGGTTACCAAAATTAATAAAATAAGGTGCGTGCAAGCTAATTTCAATGCCTTCTTTTTTTGCAGCGTCCCCTATTTCTTTTGCTGTTTCAAGCCCTATTGTAATTCCTCTACCAAAAGAATATTCATATAAATCAAGCCCCATAGCTTTTAACCATTTTGGTGCTTCTGTACTTTTTTTATTGCCTTGTTCATAAAACAATTCATCGTTGCCAGATGGCCCGAATTTAATCATAAACTCTCCTTTTTCTTATGCTGACTTTAAATTAACCTTAACTTTTATTTGCCCATTTTCACTACTGGCTATTCCAAATAGTTCGTCCTTGCAATAGAGCAAAAATTCGCCTGCTTCAATATCTATTTTTAAAGCGACTCCATTAGTCAACTTATCGTAAAACTCTTGTGCCACATCAACTCGCTTAAAATTTTTTAAAATTTCTTCTAAACTTATCAAATGCTCCTCGGCATTGTCAAGCATTAATTCTTCAATCGTTATAGCCTTGTCAATTTCAAAATCTCCACTTTTTGTTCTAATAAGCCCGCTCATATAGCCAATTGTGCCAAGTTTTTCCGCCATATCCCTAACAATACTTCTAATATAAGTGCCACTATTGCATTTAATATCAAATAAATATGAGGTTTTGTTAACTTGCTCTAATAATTCAATGTTATAAATGTGTACTCTTTTTGGTGGCAAAACAAAATCAACATTCTCGCGAGCTAATGTATATGCCCTTTGTCCATTTATGTTTTTTGCACTAAAATTAGGTGGAACTTGGTCAACTTCACCCTCTAAGCTCAATAAAACACTTTTAATTTGCTCTTTTGTAGGTATAATGTCGCTCGTTTTAATTATTTCACCCTCACTATCTAGAGTGGCTGTCGTCTTACCAAAAGTAAAAATTGCGAGGTAGCCTTTATCTTTTTTTAAAAAATAATCAAAAAGTTTAGTGCCTTTACCAATAGTAATTGGCAAAACACCCGTTGCAAGCGGGTCTAGTGTTCCTAAGTGCCCAACTTTTTTAATGTTAAAGCGTTTTTTTATTTTTGTTAAAACGGCATTGGAGCTCATACCCGAAGGTTTTAAAATGTTAAAAATTCCATTCATTATATTAACTCTTTTTTACAAGCCTCTAAAAGCTTGTCTATTGCATTTTCTTTCTTGCCACAAACCCTGCAACCTGAGGCATTTTTATGCCCTCCACCGTTGAATTCTTGTGCAATTAAGCTAGTGTTGACTTTTGATGAGCGAAAAGACACTAAATAACAATTTTTCTCGGTTTCTGTCATTAATATTGCAACATCAATATCGGTAATGCCCGCAATATAACCAGATAATCCAATAGTATCTATATAGCTTGTATGTGACTCTTTAAAATCAGTTTTAGTAATTACAACTAGTGCAATCCTATTATTTTCATGATATTGAATATTATTGAGTACCCTTGCCATAAGTGCAATTTGTGACTTAGTTTTGCGTTTAAATAAGTTAAAATTAATATCTTCCAAAGCTATTTTTTGTTCAATCAACTCAGCTGCTATCAAATGGCTTTCGCTCGTTGTGTTTCCGTGCATAAAACAACCCGTATCGGTAGAAATTGCCGAATATAGAGCCGTTGCAATATTTTTATTTAATTTAATCGGTAAGTGTTTAAAAAGCCTAAAAATTATCACACCAACACTACCCGCTTGCTCATCCATTATGCGAACATCAGCAGATATTGTATTTCTTAAATGATGATCAATAACTATTTTAGTTTTTATTTTTGCAAAAAGTCTTGAATAAGCTCCCATTCTGCTCATCTCTGGACAATCAACTACAATAGCCGTGTCATAATTATCATCGCTGTACTCAACATAATAGTCTTTTGTACCCATAAAAGAATAGTTCTCATGAATATTGTCATCACAATAAAGATGCACAACTTTACCCATTTGCTCTAAACCTAATTTTAAGGCAATAGATGAACCTAGCGCATCGCCATCTGGATTAATATGAGTAAACACAGCAATTCTTTCGGCATTTTTTATTAGATTAATACATTTTGAAAACATTAATTTATTTTTCCTTTTAACTAAAAACTTTTAGTCGTTTTTAATTTTGTTTAATAAGCCATCAATTTTAGAAGCATAGTCTAAACTAGTATCTAAAACAAAATGAAGTTCTGGCATTATCCTAAGTTGCATTTTACGAGCTAGAGTTCTTCTAATAAAAGGAACACTGTTTAAAATTGCCTTGAAAGCCTCATCAGAGTTTTTAGCGCTAAAAATACTTAAGTTAATTTTTGCATGAGACAAATCACTAACAACATTTACCTTTAAAACGCTAATAATAGCACCTTCAAGGCGTGGATCGTTTAAGTCATTTTTAATAATTTGAGCAAGCAAAGTTTGCATCTCTGAATTTACTCTACTAGTTCTCACATTTGCCATAAAAAACTCCTTTTTTTATTCTATCTTTTTATTTCTTCATTAATATAGGCTTCAATTATGTCGTTTTCTTTTATGTCGTTAAAACCGTTAAACTTAACACCAAAATCAAAACCTGACTTAACTTCTTTTACATCATCTTTTTCTGTTTTTAATGTATCAATTGTAGTTTCTATTAATAATACATTATTTCTCATTATTCTAACTTTTGAATTTTTAGTTATTTTGCCATCTCGTACTGAGCAACCTGCAATTGTTCCAACTTTGCTAATTTTATATAACGCCCTAACCTCAGCGTGACCAATAACCACTTCTTGGTATTTAATAGTAAGCATACTCTTTATTTTTTCTTCCAAGTCTTCAATAACTCTATAAATTATATCGTAAAATCTTACATCAACATCCAATTTTTCTGCCAATTTTTTAGCATTTGCATCGGGTTTTACATTAAAACCAATAAGAATTGAGTCAGTTGTTTGAGCAAGCAACACATCGGTTTCGTTAATTGCACCTGCCGC
Source organism: Clostridia bacterium (assembly GCA_028702545.1). Taxonomy (GTDB): domain Bacteria; phylum Bacillota; class Clostridia; order Christensenellales; family UBA1242; genus STF1-184. The sequence goes on along the minus strand of JAQVOQ010000093.1, from coordinate 325 downwards.
ACTATGCACGCAGTGAACTTTAACTTCTTCGTTTTTAACTTTATCAAGTGCTTGAGTTATGGCTTCAACCATTCCGGCAACGCCACCTTTAACAATTACATTTAAAACTTTTAAACCACCTGTTTTTGCTTTTATAAATAAATCATCTATATTAATTGCTTTTACAGAACTTTGTCTATCTAATTTTGCCCTTTCGGTTCTTTCAAAAACTAATTCTTTTATAAGTTTTTCATCTACCACATTAACAAAACTACCAGCTTCTGGCACGACATCAAATCCGATTACTGCAACTGGAGTTGAAGGCAATGCTTTTTTAATTGCTTTT
>JAQVOQ010000092.1 GCA_028702545.1 Clostridia bacterium | reverse complement strand
GGTGAGCCTCCTCTTGCTATTTCACATATTTTTCCTAACTCAACTATTCTCCAATTTGTAGGTATATCCTGATAATAATCGTTATCCACACTAGTTGGAGGTGATAAAAGTTCATCTTTTGATAGTTTTATTTTACCTTCTTTAGCAAGTTTTTTCTTTTCTTCAAATATCTTTTCAAGCAATCTACTAGCAGGTTCATCATTGGGGTCTTGCTTTACAAGTTTACCCGTCATTGCTAAATCAAGCACTTTGTTTTTTGCTTTATCTATCAACTTTAATAAACTTTGTTTCTCTTCTTCTATCGCATCTACTTGTTGGAATAAAGTTTCTATTAAATTTACAACTTTATCTTGATAAGATTTAGGTGGTAAATATATGTTCTTTTGTGAATACAGGGATATCCAAAACCTCTTATGTGTGTCTACATTACAAGAAAGAAGCTGTATAGAATAAAAAATGAATTTTATATTTACGCTAGTATTGCAATGTAATATTTTCATTGCTGAAGATTTTACTTTAAACGAAAAATCCACATATTTAGTATCTGTTGTAAAATCATCAAATATTATACAAGGAAAATTTTTAAAAATACCAAATTTTTCGTCAGTATACCCAAGTATAAATGATTTTCCGGCTGTTAAAACAGGTGTTAAATATTTATCATCATATTTAGTATCATTTACAATATATGGAGTTGGTTGTTCATAATATAAAACATCATCTAATTTTATAATTTCCCATATGTTGGGCTTTTCGTCCAACAACTTCTCATAGTGTAGTTTATCATCACCAAGAAAAATTGTGGATTCTTTTTTATCTTTCTTTATTTTGCCTTCTTTAATAAGCTTTTCTTTTTCTTTTTTTATTTTTTCTAAAAGAATACTGGCAGGTTCATCATTAGGATCTTGAGGAACAAGTTTTCCACGAATAGCTAAATCAAGAATTTTTTGCTTCAATAATTTAGTATCCATTATTCTTCAACCTCACCAATAATTTTTTCTAATTCTTCAACAGCATTAGCAATATTTTGACTCTTTTCTTTTATTTTTTCTAATATTTCATTAAGAGTTAAATCTTCATCAACATCATCTGATTTTATCCAAGAAATATCTAAACTTGTTTTATCTCTTGAAATAATCTCTTGATAGGTGAATTTTCTCCATCTTCCATTTGGATTTGTTTCTTTATCGTATGTTTCTTTTCTATCAAAACGATTATCTGGATTATAACATTTTACAAAATCATCTAAATCACTTTCTTTTAAAGGATTCTTCTTTAATGTAAAATGAATGTTAGTTCTAAAATCATAAACCCACACTTCTTTGGTTTGCGGTTTATCACTTGCAGGTTTATTGTCAAAGAAAATAACGTTTGCCTTAACACCTTGTTTATAAAATATGCCTGTTGGCAATCTCAAAATAGTATGAAAATCTGTCATTTGCAATAATTTTTTTCTAACTATTTCACCAGAACCATCTTCAAATAATACATTATCTGGGACTACAACTGCAGCTTTACCAGTTGTTTTCAATAGGGAACGAATATGTTGAATAAAGTTTAATTGCTTGTTTGAAGTTGTAACCCAAAAATCTTGTCTATTATATGTTGTATCCTCAGAGCTTTCCTCTTCTTCATTTGACACTTTAATTGCTGATTTTGTGCCAAAGGGTGGATTTGCTAGACAATAGTCAAAGGACTGCGATGGTTTTTGAAGTAAAGCATCAACTCTGGTGATTGGAACTTTTAATGAATATATATCCCCAATATTATGTAAAAATAAATTCATCAAACAGAGTCTGTAAGTTGATCTAACAATTTCCCAACCATAAAAAGTCGAATCCTTTAATTGCTTCTTTTCTTCAATATTAAGTTTATATCTGTCAGGATCGGATATATAAGAATGAGCAGATAACAAAAATCCACCAGTTCCGCATGCTGGATCAACTATAGTTTTTCCCGGCTCTAGTTTAACACATTTTACCATGGTGTTAATTAAAGGTCTTGGTGTAAAATATTGTCCAGCACCACTTTTTATATCTTCGCTATATCTTTTAAGCAAATCTTCATAAATATCACCCTTAACATCTGCTGACAGTGAAGACCAATTTTCAGCACCAATCATTTTTATGCTTCTTGCAAGCAGTGCAGGTTGATCTATTTTGTTTTGTGAACCTTTAAAAATTTCACCTATAATACCAGTTTTATCTCCAAGTGTTTTTAATATACTAATATATTTTTGTTCTAACGGATCACCTGATAATCCAACAAGTTTACTCCATGAACAATCTTCCGGCAACCCTAAATTTCTATTAAATGGTGGTTTTGAATATTCATCTGCCATCTTTAAAAATATTAAATATGTTATTTGTTCCAAATAATCGCCGTAGCTTACGCCGGCATCCCTTAATACATTTGATAAATTTGTCACATTATTTGCTAATGATGTTTTATCTGCCATCTCTTTTCTCCTTAATTAAGCCGCAATTAATGCGACATTTATCTCATTTAAAATTTTAATATAACCATATGTTTTTTCAAATAACTCATAAAATTTACCAAGTCCACCGTAAACATCAAAAGGTGATAATTCCAAATCTTCTGGCGAAATATATAACGATGTTGAAATATGATCTTTTATCATTCTTAACCATGCCATTTGTTCTTCTGTGAACTGAGAACTATTTCCTCCACCAGCATTCATTTGAAATACCCATTGCTTAAATTTTTCATTAACCTCATTTGAAAAGGGGGATAATTTTTTTGAATATCCTAAAGAATATTTTACTAATGAAACTATGTCTGTTAATTTTTTTAATTTAGATGCTTTTTTTGCTTCTTTGTTTTCTATTAAATCAAAAGCATTCCAAACTTGTTCATAAGAAATACCTTTCATTTTTAATTTATTGTACAATTCTTCAATCATATAAAATGTTAGCGGTTTTTCTCTGTATGTTTGATTGTAGATGATGCTTAAAGCGTCTATTTCATCTTTATTTTCCTCAATAAACTTCTTAAAACTATCTATAATTTTATTTGCCTTATTTTCCTGGTCTTTATTCCAGCCAATAAAAATAGTTTCATCGATATTTACAATGTCTATTATTTGGTCATGAGCAGTGCGCATAGTTAAAATCTCATCACGGAATTTCGGGTTGCTAAATAATTTAGATATATCTTTTATTAAATCATTTTGTACTTTCGATATTTCGGACTTATTCGGCTCTCTATTAACTATACTTAAATCGCGTGTTGTCCTATCAACCAAATAATCTTCATCATATAAATTAAGAATATTTGAAATAACTTCTTTTGGTTCAAATCCACTAATTTCTTTAAATTTACCTTTTTCTTTTTCAGTCATAACCTTATCAAGTCTTATCAATCTATTTGCAGTACTTACCATAATATCTTCATCAGTATTTCCACCTGCGATATTCATCAATAAGTCTTTTAAAGACATAGAAGGTTTTCTTTCTAAAGGTCTACTATCCGATTTTTTTGATTTGGTTACTCCAACTGCATCAACAATAACAAA
>JAQVOQ010000025.1 GCA_028702545.1 Clostridia bacterium | reverse complement strand
TAAATCTAATTTTAAAAAATTAAAGATTGGAATAAACAATTTAGTTAAAAATTCAAAAACTGAGTAGTTGACTAAAAGTTCGTTTAAAGTAAAAAATAAAGCGATATAAGCACCTACTTTTAAAAGCAATAATACCGAATAATGAACGCTTTCATCAAAAATTTTGTCTAAATCAATAGGTTTTTTCTGTACTTTATTTTGGCTATTTTGCGAAATAAAGTGTCTTCTATAAAAAACGCCATTTAATATGCCTCCTAGAATATGGCTTAGTAAAATTACAAATCCCGCTTCTTTGCTAAAAAGTAGCCCGACACCAACCGTGCCTATTATGAACATAGGACCACTATTAGAAGTAAAGGTGCTAATCTTTTGTGCTTCTAAGCTTGAAATTAAGCCCTGTTCATAGCACTCGGCTGTTAATTTTGCACCAACGGGATAGCCAGATATTATGCTTATAAAAAATATATAACTTGAAATTGCAGGCGCTTTAAACAAAAATTTTGTGATAGGACTTAAAATATTGCAAAAACTATTAATTACTTGAAGGCTAGTAAGCATACGAGTTAACACAAAAAAGGGAAGTAGTGCCGGTAATACAACGCTTGCAAAAACTATTAAGCCTTGGAGAGTTGAAGCTATGTAAGGTTTAGGGTCTATCGCTAGACCTATTAGCAACAAAATTGTAAAAAAACCAACAAAAATCCTTGTTTTGCCGCTTGATAAATGAAAAAAATTAGTTACATTCTTGCTTTTTAACGCTTTTGTGTTATAATTATTTAACATATATTAATTTATGAAAAAGGTTGTACTTATATGAAAAAACTGTCCCAGAAAACACTAGCGTTGGCTCTTGGTGGTGGCTCGGCATTAGGCTTTGCACACATCGGTTTTTTGCAGGTTTTAGAAGAAAAAGGCATTAAGGTTAATGCTATTGCAGGCACTTCAATGGGTTCTTTAATCGGTGCATTTTATGCATTTGGATATAGTGGTAAAGAGTTAGAGGAAATAGCACTTGAAAAATTTCATATTGGGCAATTTATTACCGATATCAACCCACTTACTTTCATTAGACGAGGGTTTATATCTGGCAAAAGATTAGCAATAGCTTTTAATAAATTTTTAGAAAACAAAAATATTGAGGATTTACAAATGCCTTATGTTGCAATTGCAGCAGATATGATGAGGGGCGAAATATACAAATTTAGCAAAGGCCCTGTAAGCGAAGCAATTAGGGCGAGTATATCTATTCCTGGCGTTTTTACTCCTATTAAAAAGGATGATATGCTCCTTATTGATGGTGGAGTTATAGACAATGTTCCGTCTGATGCGGCAAAAGATTTTGGTATGGATGTTACTATTTCGGTTGATGTTTTGGGTGATTATAATATGAAAAAAGTACCAAAAACTATTACGGGTATGTTGGTCGCATCTTATAGTTTAATTCAACAAGAATACTATAAATATAAACCATCTTTTGCTGATTTAAAAGTTAAAATGGATTTAGATGGCGTTAGCGTAACTTCTTTTGATAAGCCGTCAATAAAAAAAGCTATTTTAATTGGCAGAAAATATGCCGAAAAACATTTAGAGCAAATAAAAAAATTAATTTATTAATAGTTATAAAGCAAATAAATAACAAGCGAGTAGTTACTCGCTTTTTTGGTTTATTTTTTGAAGAGTCGTGTAAATATCGTTGGCTTTTATAACATTTTTACCTATTAACAAATTATAAACAGCATTTGCGTTATTTTCTGCTTCAATTAACTCTTTTGTAAAGGTCGTTTGTTTAAGGCTTTTAATATCATTTTTTCTTAATATTAACTTAGATGAGCATTTTAGCTCACTTAATAGTTGTTTATTTGAAGTATTTATTGCAAGCACTTTAATAAAGGGAAGTTTTTGCACTTTGTAAATTTTTATTACAACGCTTTTATTGATGTTTAAAACTGCATTTAAAAGAATACTGTTTATTCGGCTATTTTTGTAGCGTCTTGTTTGTATTTCTTCTATGAATTCCTTTGCATTTTGAGTGGACAAGGCAACGCTTTTTAGCCTATTTTCTAGTCCTTCACCCATATTATATAATTGTTTTAGTTGTTGTTTGTCAGTCGTCCTCATTTTATAAAGCACCAGTTCATTTAACTTTTGAGCGTTTATTAACCCATTTTTAGTTATATAGTTTTTGAGTTCAATATAAGAGTATTTAGGCAAACTTAAAGAAGCTTTTTTTAGGTCAAAGTTCTCAAAAATTGTTTTTCTTATTGCGGTTGCCGATGAATAAGTGTTTTGCAATTGTTTATCTGTGTAATTGCTACCAACTCGCTTTATTGCAACGGGTAAAATGTTGCTACTGATTTGTTTTAATGATTTAACATATTCTAGCGCCAAAATATTATTTGGCATTGTCAACAGTTCAAGTGCTTTTTTGTTGTCGCTAAAACTTATTTTTTTGTTGTTTATAAAACTCTCAACGGCTTTTATTCGGCTTTCGTTAAAAGATAAGCCACTTTTTAAAAACTCTTTTAAAATAAGTTTATAATCGTCAGCTTCTTTTACAAAAAAATTTGCAAGTTCGTCTAACAAATTTAAATTTGGCTCTTCCATGCCAAAACTCAACCACTTTACATTTTTGAATGAGTTAGCAATTTTAACCGCGGCCAAACCAAAAACCTCTGCATTGTTTGTACTATATGGGGTAGGTAATCCTACTACGATATCCGCTCCGCACAAAATAGCTATTTTTGCCCTTGCATATTTGTCTATAATTGTACTTTCTGCTCTTTGCGTAAAATTTCCGCTCATAATGCACAAAATGCCATCGGCACCTGTCATTAATTTAGTTTGTTGCATTTGGTGCAAGTGACCGTTGTGTAATGGGTTATATTCACATATGATTGCTGCTAATTTCATCTATTTTCCTTTAATCTGTTTACAAAAATTTTATTTTAGTGTAACATTATTTTGTTAATAATTAATTATATATTAAAATGGCTGTTTTAACAAACAGTTTTTAAGAGGGTGAAAATTATGTGTTTAAATATTTTTAAAAATGGTTTAGAAAAAAAGTTTTTAAGTTATGCAAAATCGGATATTAAAACAATAGCGTTGCCAGAGGCAGAGTTTAGTGGACTTATTATTAAGTCTGCTGAGTATTGTACTAAAAAGAATATAGCAAACATCGTTTTAATAGGTGATGAACAAAAAATTAAAAATACATTTTTGCAAGCTAATTTTGCAAAAATGACTTTTATTAATCCAAAAACTTATGAAAAAACTGATGATTTAGCTAGAAAACTATATGAGATTAGAAAGTTTAAAGGTTTACTTTTAAAAGAGGCAAAGGAACTTATATTAAATCCAATTTATTTTGCTACGATGCTACTTGAAGAGGGCATAGTTGATGGAGTGGTTGGAGGAGCGGCTACAACTTCTGCTAATATGTTGAAACCAGCTTTGCAAATTATCAAAACAGAAGAAGGTATTAAAAGAGCCTCATCTAGTTTTATTATGCTTTCTAAAAAGTCATTAAAGCTTGGCGACAAAGGTGTATTTGTTTTAGGTGATTGTGCGCTTAATGTTAATCCAAACGCTGAGGAGTTAGTAGATATTGCAATAGCTACTGCTAAAACGGCAAAAGAACTTGCTAAACTTGATGTTAGACTTGCAATGTTAAGTTATTCAACTCACGGAAGTGGTAATGGTGAGTCTGTTGATAAAGTAAAACTAGCAACTAAACTGTTAAAGCAAAAAGAACCCGAAATGATTATTGAAGGTGAACTTCAAGCCGACAGTGCATTAGTGGCAAAGGTTGCGAGAGTTAAAGTTAAAAACAATGCTTGGAAAGGCAATGCTAATGTGTTAATTTTCCCTGACTTAAATAGCGGAAATATTTCGTCAAAATTAATGAAAATTGTTGGAAAAATGAAAGCAATTGGACCTATTATGCAGGGCTTAAACAAACCAGTTAATGATTTATCTAGAGGGGCTAGTTTAAAAGAGATTGTTTTAACAATTGCAATTACAAGTTTGCAGGCTAGTAATTTAAGTGAACAAGAAAGAATAGAAAAATTAAAACAAGAAAAACTAGAAAAAAAGTTGTTTAAAAAACAAAAGAAAGAAAGAAGACAACAGGTTAAACTTGAAGTTGAAGAAGAGGTAGTTGTGGATAAAGTTCCAGAAACTACCGCAGAAACTACTCCAGAAGTTACAAAAATTTTAGAAACAATTGAAGTTACCGAAGTAAGTTCCAAAGTAGAAAAACCAGTTAAAAACAAAAAACAAAAGGAAGAACAAAAATAAATGAAAATACTAGTAATAAATGCAGGAAGTTCAAGTTTAAAATATCAGTTAATCAATATGGATGGAGAAATTGTTTTATGTAAAGGCGCAGTTGAGCGAATTGGTCTTGATGGAAGTTTTTTAAAACATAAAGCGGATAAAGTTGAAACAAAATTAGAAAAAACATTAAAAGATCATAAAGATGCAATAGCATTTGTTTTAGAAACTATAACAAGTAGCGAGTATGGCGTTATAAAATCGTTAGACGAAATCAACGGAGTAGGTCATAGAGTTTTGCACGGTGGAGAGGCTTGTAAAGAATCAGCGTTAATTAACGATGATGTTATGAAAGTTATTTACGAAAACACACCACTTGGACCACTTCATATGCCAGCTAACATTATGGGAATTGAGGCTGTACAAAAAGTTGCACCTAATATGCCTAATGTTGCAGTTTTTGATACAGCATTTCATGCAAATATGCCAAAATATGCATATATGTATGCACTACCTAAAAAAGCTTATACGGATTATAAAGTAAGGCGATATGGCTTTCACGGCACTTCACACTATTATGTGGCGAGTAGGCTTGCAAGTTTAGAAAATAAAGATATTAAAGACCTAAAAATTATTACTTGCCACTTAGGCAATGGCTCTTCAATTTCGGCAGTTAATGGCGGAATTAGCGTAGATACATCTATGGGATTTACTCCGCTTGAAGGATTAATTATGGGCACAAGATGTGGCGACCTTGATCCTGCTGTTCAAGAGTATTTAATGAATCAAACAGGCTGGGATATTAAAAAAGTAACATCATATTTAAACAAAGAAAGTGGACTTTTAGGCGTTAGTGGAATTAGCAGTGATATGCGCGACTTATTAGAAGTGGCTAAAACAAATACTGATGCAAAACTTGCACTTGATATGTTGAGTTATGGAGTAAAAAAATATATAGGTGCTTATGCGGCCGTTATGGGTGGAGTTGACGCTATTGTGTTTACTGCGGGAGTTGGAGAATATACACCAGAGATTAGGCTTGGCGCTTTAAACAATATGGAGTTTTTAGGAATTGTTTTAGATGCAGAGAAAAACGAAAATGCCCCAAGAGGCAAAGAGTATAAAATTAGCAGTCCAAATAGCAAAGTTGCCGTTTACATTATTCCTACTAACGAGGAACTAGTCATAGCAAGAGATACTCAAAAAATAGTAGATGAAATTTAAATTATCAAGTTGACAATAGGCATTATTTCATATATAATGTAAAAGCATTAAAGATTAATTAGGAGGTGCACATAATATGGCAGTACCAAAAGGGAAAATTTCTAAGGCAAGACGAAATTCTAGAAAAGCAAACTGGAAAGTTTCAACACCTTCTATTGTAGAGTGTCCAAATTGTCACGAAATGAAAAAACCACACATTGTTTGTAAAAAATGTGGTCATTATGATGGTAAAGAAGTAGTTGTAATGAACAAAGAAGAGAAAAAAACAGAACAAAAATAATTCAATTATAAATTAAAGAATTAACGGGCTAAAAATTGGCTCGTTTTTGTTTGTTAAAAATATATATTTTTTGTTATAATACAGTTGATTTTAAAATTAAAGTGAGGGCTATTTGTGCAAGAACAAGATAAAGTAATTAGCGTAATAATAGATGCTTGTGGCGGAGATAATGCACCTAAACAAATTGTTGAAGGTGCAATTTTAGCTGTTAATGAATATAAAAATGTTAAAGTTATTTTAGTGGGTAAAGAAGAAGAAATTAAAACTATTTTAAGTAATTTAACTTTTGACCAAAATAAAGTAGAAGTGCTTGATGCGAGGAGCGTTATAACAAACGACGATTCACCGGTGGAAGCCATAAGAACAAAAAAGAATTCCTCTTTGGTTGTGGCTCTTGAGAGATTAAAGCAAGACGATAGTATTAGTGGGTTGGTTTCAGCAGGCAGTACAGGTGCTGTTTTAACGGGTGGTTTTTTAAAAATCGGTAGGCTATCAGGCATTAGTAGACCAGCCTTAGCACCAGTTTTGCCAACTATTAATGGCGGCAATGTTGTGCTTATTGATTGCGGTGCTAATATGGATTCAAGCGCGGAGAATTTAGCACATTTTGCACTTATGGGCAGTTTGTATTCGCAGGCGATGTTTAATATTGTAAGTCCTCGCGTGGCACTTTTAAATGTTGGCGTTGAAGATAAAAAAGGCAATGAGCTAGTAAAACAGGTTTTTCCACTTCTTAGAACTCTGCCTATTAATTTTGTTGGCAATATGGAGGCGCGCGACACCTTGAGTGGAGACTATGATGTTATAGTCGCTGATGGTTTTGCTGGAAATGTGTTACTTAAAAGCACAGAAGGTGCTGTTAGCAGTATGTTAAAAATGCTTAAAGCCGAGATTAAAGCGAGCAAATTGGGTATGTTTGGCGCATTATTTATGAGAGGTGCGTTTAAAAGACTTAAGGTTAAATTAGACCACTCAAACAAAGGTGGTTCTCCGTTTTTAGGAGCGAAAAAGGTTATTATTAAGTCGCACGGTTCTTCAACCGCAATTACAATAAAAACTTCCATCAAGCAAGTAATAGAATTAGAACAAGCAAAAATGCAACAAAAGTTGAGCGAAGAAATAAATAGATTGAATAAAATTAAGGAATAAATTATGTTTAACAAACAACAAATTAACGAAATAGAAAGTAAATTGGGTTATAATTTTAAAAATAAAGAACTGTTAAACCTAGCTTTTACGCACTCATCTTATGGCAACTTAAATGCCGAAAAAAGTAACGAAAGATTAGAGTTTTTAGGCGATAGTGTTTTGCACTTGTCTACGACAAAATATTTGTATGAAAAATTTGATTTAGCAGAGGGAATTTTAAGCAAAATTCGCTCTTATGTTGTAAGTACAAAAAATTTAAGTCAAGCGGTTAAACAAATGCAGATAATAGGCTTTTTAAAATATGCTAAAAATAATACAAAAAACACCTCAGCATCTATTCAAGCCAATTTATTTGAAGCTATTTTGGCTAGCATTTATTTAGACGCTGGTTTTGATGAAGCTTATCAATTTGTTATGCAAAAATTACATTATTCAACTTCACTAGTCAATGAGTTAATTAGCAATACAAAAGATTATAAAACGCAGTTGCAAGAGGTAACTCAAGTTAGCCCTAAAAATGTGTTAGAATATAACTTAATAAAAAAAGATGGACCACCACACGAGCCAATTTTTAGCGTTGAAGTACTGTTAAACAAAAAAGTTTTAGGTAAAGGCAAAGGCGGTAGCAAAAAAGAAGCCGAAAATATTGCTGCTCAAAACGCACTAAAAAAGCTTTTATAAATTCAAAAAAATAACAATAATAGTGTAAAAATAGGATAAAAATGCCTATTTTTTTACCGTTTAACATTGAATTTTTTTACATCGTATGGTATACTAGAAAATAGGCAAATAAAGACAAACTACTAAGGGGTAAATACTTTGAGTTTTAATAGAATTGAACTATATGGTTTTAAAAGCTTTGCGGATAAAACAAAAATAGAATTTGAAGATGGTATTACGGCAATTGTTGGACCAAATGGTTGTGGCAAAAGTAATGTTGCCGATGCAATTAGATGGGTTTTAGGCGAACAAAGAACAAAACTTTTGCGTGGAAATAGCATGCAAGATGTTATTTTTGCTGGAACAACTGAGCGTAAAAGTCTAAGTTACACAGAGGTTTCGTTAGTTTTTGACAATACGGAGCGCATTTTTGATGTAGATTATGAGGAAGTAATTATCTCGCGCAAGTTATATCGCTCAGGCGAGAGCGAATATTCAATAAATAAAAACACATGCAGACTAAAAGATGTCACAAATATGCTTTATAACTCAGGAGTAGGCAGAGATGGTTATTCTATTATAGGACAAGGAAAAGTAGACGAAATTCTAAACTCAAAACCTGAGGATAGGCGTGCAATTTTTGAAGATGCAGCTGGTATTTCTGGCTTTAAAGCACGCAAAAAAGAAGCCGAGCGAAAACTGGGTAGAACACAAGAAAATTTGGTGAGAATTAAGGATATTATAAAAGAAATTGAACGCCAATTAAATCCAATGAAAGAACAAGCCGAAACGGCTAAACAATATTTAATTTTAAAAGAGGAGTTAAAACATTTAGAGTTAAATAACTATATTTATCAATACGACTCAGCGAGCGACCAAAAACAAGACCTTAATATAAAAATTGAGGGTTTTAGTGAGCAAATTGCGCTTCGTGAGCAGGATTATTTAAATGCAAATGCAAGGTTTAATCAAAATTTTGAAGATATTAAAAAAATAGATAAAACTACTCAAAACTTAAATGATGAACTGCTTAATTTAACAGTAGGGCTTGAAAAACGTTCAGGCGATACTAAGGTTTTAAGAGAAAAAATTAGTTATCTAAAAGAGCAAGCGATTAGCTTTCAAAAATCTTTAGAAATTGAGGAAAAAGGGTTAAAAGAAGCCATTTTAAGCGTTGCCGCTAAGCAAGCCAAAAAACAAGAAAATCAAGTTGTTTTAAGCGAGTTAAGAAAGCAAGCAGACGAAATTAGCAGTAAATATTTGCAAGTTGTAGACGAGTTGACTGAAAGCGAAGGCGAAGTTTCGGATAGTCAAAAACAAATGTTGAGCGCTATGGGCGAGCTTAGCGATGTTAAAAGCAAGCAGGCGAGTTTACAGACTTCAAAAAATAGTTTGGTTGAACAAATAATAAATATAACGGAAAAATTGAAGTTACAGGACAAAAAATATTTAGACCATAAAATGCAAAAAGAAAAGGACCAAAAACTTGTTGATAAAACTAAAGAAGATGAAATTTTGTTAAAGTCTGAGTTAGATAAATTAACCGAGGAACATAATGAAAAAGTGTTTAGTTTGAATACTGTAAACGATAATTTAGTTAATATAAAAAATGCAATAAACAACTCAGAGCACCGCAAAAAAGTGCTAGAGGAAATGCAAAAAGATTTTGAAGGCTTTAATTATAGTGTTAAAAAAGTTTTACAAAATAGCGAAACAAATAGAGAACTTAAAAATAAAATTGTTGGCGTTGTAGCAAATCTTATAAGCGTGCCTGCAAGATATCAAACTGCAGTTGAAATGGCACTTGGAAGTGCTGTTCAAAACGTTGTAACTGAAAATGAACTTGATGCAAAATACATAGTAAATTATCTTAAACAAAACGATTTAGGCCGTGCAACTTTTTTACCGATAACTTCAGTAAAACCAAGATATATAGACAATAATTTAAAGAGCACCTTTAAAAGATATGGTGCCTTTGGCATAGCGTCTGACCTTATAGCTTACGATAAAAAATTAGATGGAATTTTTAAAAATTTACTCGGTGCAACCGTTATTGTTGATAGTTTGGAAAATGCAATAAACTTAGCTAAAGAAACTAGATATAGTTTTAGAATTGTAAGTTTAGAAGGCGATATTATTAATCCACAAGGCTCAATTACCGGCGGTAGCAAAAAGTCAAATGTAACAAGTTTAATAGGTAGAGAAACGCAGATAAACGACCTTGTTGAGCAACTTATAAAACTTAATGTTAAGCTTACCGACTCATTAAGAGAAAAAGAACTTTTAATAGCAACAACAACTGCAATAAGCACAAAAATAAAAGAAGTTAACGAGAATTTGCAAAACACAAAAATTTATTTTGCAACATTAAAAGAAGGCTTAGAAAAGTTAAGTTTAGCGACCAATATTATTTTTGAAGAAATTGAAACTTTAAAAGCTGAACAAACGCGTATGGAAGGCGAAATAAGCAAAATTGAAGATGAAATTTTTAGTATAGATTCATTGCAAAACAACATAAATAGCAGTAAAAATATGGCTGAGGGAAGTATAGCAAAGCGCCAAGGTCAATTTGAAAATCTTAAAAAACAGCGTGATTTATTTAACGAAAATATGACAAATGTTAAGGTCAAAATGGCTAGTTTAAACAGCGAAATTTTAAGTTTAGACGAAACTACTTTAGAGTTAAACGAAAGCCAAATTGTGCTAGAAGCAAACATTGAAGAATTGAAAGAAAAAATTGAATTTACCGCTTCTCAATTAGAAAAAGCGGAGTATTTAATTAGTACACAAGAGAGCGATGATGCAACAGTTATAGCTAGAAAAAAATTAAGTGAAGTAAAAGAAAAATTAGACAGTTTGAATGCTCATAAAAACTCGTTGCAAGATAATCAACAAGAATTAGAAGAGGATAGAAATAAGTTGCAAGGCGAGTTAACGCTTCTTCAAAACAAAAAATATAAAGATGAGTTAAACTTAGCAAAAATAGATACCGACATTGAAAATATGCAAGAGCGTATTTGGGAAGAATATGAGTTAACTTATTCATCAGCTTTAGCATATAAGGCAGAAGAATATGACCTAAAACGTGGGCTTATTGACTACAACAAAACGCGAAGAGAGATTGATAAATTAGGCTATGTAAATGTTAATGCTATTGAGGATTGCAAAATGCTTGATGAGAGATATAATGATCTTTCTACTCAAGCCGAAGACTTGACAAAAGCAAAAAATGATTTGTCTAAAATAATTAATGAGTTAAGTGAAGAGATGTTGAATCGTTTTAACACAGAATTTGAAAAGATTAAAATTAATTTTAGCAAAGTATTTAAAGAATTGTTTGGCGGAGGAAATGCTGAACTTGTGCTTACTGAACCTGATGAATCAGGTGACTTATTAACTCAAGGAATTGATATCATAGCTGAACCACCAGGAAAGAAATTACAAAATATAACTCTGTTGTCAGGCGGAGAAAGGGCACTTACAGCAATTGCAATTTTGTTTGCAATACTTAAACTAAAACCAATGCCTTTCTGTTTGCTAGATGAGATTGAAGCGGCGTTAGACGATGCCAATGTGTTAAGATTTGCAAAATATTTGCACAAATTCTCAAACGAAACACAATTTATTGTTATCACTCACCGTAAGCCAACGATGGAACTTGCAGACGCACTATATGGCGTTACAATGCAAGAAAAAGGTATTAGCAAAATAGTTTCGGTTAAACTTTCTGAGGCTGTTAGCGTTGCCGCAGTTGGGGGTGAAAAATAGTGGGATTTTTCAAAAACCTTTTTGATGGTTTGAGGCGTACTCGCGAAGCTATAAGCTCAAAACTTGAGGCATTATTTACGAGTGGAGAATTAAATGATGAGTTTTATGAAGAGCTTGAATATGTGTTGATAAGTTCGGATATATCTGTTGTAACGGCACAAGAAATTATTAAAAAATTGCATAGTCAGGCAAAAGCACAAAAATTAAAAACAACAAAAGAAGTAAAATCACTATTAAAAAGCGTTTTAATTGAAATGTTACAAAAAGTTGAGGTTAAAGAGTTTGATTATCCATTAGCACTGCTTATTGTAGGCGTTAACGGAGTTGGAAAGACTACAACTTTAGGTAAACTTGCAAGTTATTTTAAGAGCCTTAAAAAACAAACGGTTTTAGTAGCAGCAGACACTTTTAGGGCAGCGGCTACTGAGCAACTTGTCGAATGGGCAAAAAGAGTTGATGTTAGAATAATAAAGCATGAGGCGGGAGCAGACCCATCAGCAGTAGTGTTTGACGGTATAGCTAGTGCAAAAGCCAAAAAAACTGAAGTTTTGTTAATAGACACAGCGGGAAGATTGCATAATAAAGTTGGCTTAATGGAAGAGTTAAAAAAAATAAGTAGAACGGTTGAAAAAAATTACGAAGAAGCTCATTTTCAAAAATTCTTGGTTTTGGATGCTACAACGGGTCAAAACGCACTAAGTCAAGTAAAATATTTTGATGAAGCAGTAGGACTTGACGGCATTATTTTAACCAAACTAGACGGAACGGCAAAAGGCGGAATTGTAATTAGCATAATTGCTGAGTTTAATTTGCCTATAAAATTTATTGGAGTAGGCGAGAAGTTAGACGATTTGAGACCATTTGATGCAAAAGAATTTATTGACGCAATTTTATAAAAAAGTTTTGCGCAAAGTATAAAAAAATGTTGACAATGTTGATGTAATATAATAGAATAAGATGTAAAGTAAAAATGCTTTACACTTATTTTTTATAAAGAGGTTTATATGAACCTAGAAAAAAGTTTTGAAATGAGCTTGTTAAACGATTTTTATGGCAAACTATTAACGCCAAACAAACAGCAAATTTTGCTAGAATATTATAACGATAATATGACTTTAGCCGAAATTGCCGAAAATTATGGCGTCACTCGTCAAGCTGTGTTAGATAGTTTGAAAAAAAGCGAAAAACAATTAAAAAACTTTGAGGACAATTTGGGTTTAGTAAGCAAATACAATTCTCAAAAACAAATAGTTGAGCGTTTGATTGCTAAAAACAAAGAAGGGCATATAACAAAAAATGAGTTTGAAGATGCACTTAAAGCTTTATTAAATGTTTGGGAGGGTAGTTAATTATGGCAATTTTTAGTTCAATAAGCGAAAAATTAAACCATACTTTTTCTAAACTTACTAATAGAGGCAAATTAACCGAGTTAGAAATTAAAGAAGCGATGAGGGAAATTAAAATTGCACTCCTAGAAGCCGATGTTAACTTTATGGTTGTAAAAAATTTTATAAACAAGGTTAGCGAAAAAGCACTAGGCGAGAGCATTTTAAAGAGTTTAACTCCAGCTCAACAAGTTATTAAAATTGTTAATGAAGAGTTGACTACATTGATGGGTGGCACAGCTTCAAAACTTGAAGTTAGCCCCAAACCACCAACAACTATTATGCTTTGTGGTTTGCAAGGCGCGGGTAAAACCACAATAGCAGGTAAACTTGCCCTAATGCTAAAAAAGCAAGGCAAAAAACCCCTACTTGTAGCATGCGATATTTATAGACCAGCGGCAATTAATCAACTTCAAGTGTTAGGTAAAAGCATTGCGATAGAAGTGTTTGAGCGTGGTACTCAAAAACCATTAAAAACAGTTAAAGAAGCATTAAAATATGCCGAAAAATTTAGTTTTGATACAGTTATTATAGATACTGCGGGCAGGCTTCATATTGATGAAGAATTGATGAGTGAGTTAATTGCCATTAAAAAGGAAATTACACCTACAGAAATTCTATTAACAGTAGATGCTATGACGGGTCAAGACGCTGTAACAGTTGCAGAAAATTTTAACAATAAATTAGATATTACAGGCGTTATTTTAACAAAACTTGATGGCGACACAAGAGGCGGAGCAGCACTTAGCATAAAAGCCGTTACGGGTAAGCCGATTAAGTTTAGCGGAATTGGGGAAAAACTAACCGATATTGAAGTTTTTCATCCAGAGCGAATGGCTAGCAGAATTTTGGATAAAGGCGATGTGCTAACTCTAATAGAAAAAGCACAAGAGGCGATAACGGAAGATGATGCAAAGCGTATGGAGAAAGCTTTTAAACAAAACAGTTTTACTTTTGAGGATTATTTGTTTCAGTTTGAGAGCCTTAAAAAAATGGGCAATATGAACGACTTAATAGGGTTTATACCGGGTATGGGAAAATATAAGTCAGCAGTAGCAAATATAGACGAAAAAAAGATATTAAAGCAAAAAGCAATTATTCAATCAATGACCAAAAAAGAAAGATTAAATCCGGAGTTGTTAAAGGCGAGTAGAAAACAAAGAATTGCCTCAGGAAGTGCTTCAACAGTTCAAGAAGTAAACGCATTAATTAAACAATTTGAACAAACAAAACTTATGATGAAACAATTAAAAGGCGGAAAAGGCATGCCTAAAATGCCCTTTTAAATTAGATTAATTTTTAAAATTAATATATAATAAAAACACATTAAAGGAGAAATCAACATGGCAGTAAAAATTAGGTTAGCAAGATTTGGCGCTAAAAAAGCTCCGTTCTATCGCGTGGTAGTAGCAGATTCAAGATCATCAAGAGATGGTAAATTTATTGAGGTTTTGGGAACTTACAATCCATTAACAGACCCAGCAACTATTACTTTAGATAACGACAAAGCAAATGCGTGGATAGCTCAAGGTGCACAACCTACAGAAAGCGCAAGAGCATTACTAGTTAA